>DASYJJ010000057.1:0-5715 GCA_035996605.1 Rhodanobacteraceae bacterium | reverse complement strand
CGCTCGGTCTGCCGCCGGCGCGCGCGCTCGCGCTGGTGGTCGATCATGCGCACGCGAGCCTTATCGGATATCGCGGTGGCCAGTTCGAAGTCCGCTACATGAATGCACCGCGTTTTCACACGGACGCCTGAGCCCGAACGCCGCCCGCAGCACAGGACCATCGGCTGAACGCGGTTCGCGATAGAATGAGCGCTCGATCGTTCCAGGATTCGTCCATGACTCTGACCAACCCGCAGCGCGCCGGCATTTTCGCGATCCTCGCCCTGGTGATGACGGCGACGCGCGTGAATCACTTCGCGGCGCTGCCGGACGCGTCGTGGGCGGTGTTCTTCGTCGCCGGGTTCTACCTGCGCGGCTCCGCGCGCTCTGCGTTTTCGCTGCTGATCGCGCTCGCGGTGCTCATCGATTTCATCGTGATCACGAGCCAGGGCATCAGTTTCTGGAGTCACTATTGCGTATCGGCCGCGTACTGGTTCCTGCTGCCGGCGTATCTCGCGCTGTGGTTCGGCGGCAGCACGCTGCGCCGGCTCTACAGCGGAATCGACGTGCGAGCGCTGGGCTTGCTCGCGGTCTATCTCCTCGTTTCCGTCAGCACGTGCTATGTGATCTCCAACGGCAGCTACTACTGGCTGAGCGACAGCTGGCTCGCGCCGGGCAACGTGCGCAGCTTCGCCGGCTGGATCGAGAATCTCGGCGACTGGTATCTGCCATACCTGCGCACCAGCGCGATGTATGTCGGCATTGCCGCCGTGTTGCACGTCGTTGTCGCGATCGCGGTGCGCAGCGTGTCCGGCGTTGCCGAGGGCGACGGCACGCGCGCATTGCGCGGCTGATCGCGCGAAACGCGTCGCTCACGTTTCGTTTCAAAGTCGAGGATCGCGCATCCCGTGGGTAACCGCCTTTCGAAAATCTATACGCGCACCGGCGACGATGGAACGACGGGCCTCGGCGACGGCACGCGCGTGGCCAAGGATTCCGCGCGCGTGAATGCGTACGGCACGGTTGATGAGCTCAACAGCGCCATCGGACTCGTACTCGCCGGTGAGGTAGCGGATCGCATCCGCGAAGTGTTGACACAGGCTCAACACGACCTTTTCGATCTCGGCGGCGAGCTCTGCATCCCCGGCATGGCGATGATCGGCGATGCGGATATCACGCGTCTCGAGGAAATGCTCGACGCATTCAACGACACCTTGCCTCCGCTCAAGGATTTCATCCTGCCTGGCGGCGGAGTCGCGGCAGCGCACTGCCATCTGGCACGCACGATCTGCCGGCGCGCCGAGCGCGAAGTGGTCACGCTGTCGCATCACGACGCGGTTCGCGGCGAGGCGATCCGTTATCTCAATCGCCTTTCCGATCTTTTGTTCGTGCTCGCGCGCGTGCTCGCGCGATCGAGCGGACACGGCGAAGTGCTATGGCAACACGAACGACGCAAACGCATCGAGCCGAAATGACCGGTGCAGACTGGGTCGCCTTCGTCGAGCGCCACGGCGTCGTGCTCGAGTCGGCGCGACACGCGAAAGTTCCTTCGCTGGCCGAAGCGATTGCTGGTGACCCGATCAAGGGCAGCTGGTGGAAGCATCCGAAGAGCCGCGCGATTTTCGCGGCGACTCGCGCTGTGCGCGCATCACCGGATATCCTCGTGTGCCGCCTCGTCGACGACAAGATCTGCTTCGCGCACAAACGCGTGTGGCCCGCACTGGTGCGCATCGGCGATCGCTTTCCGCCGGGCCGCCTCGCGCGTGTGCGCGAGATACATACCGAACGCGGAGCACATCGCGTCGAAGAAATTCCTTTTCCGCGATGGGTTCCGGCCGAAACCGCGGCCGCTGCCAAGCGACTCGGCGAAGCCGACGCGCGTGCAGTACTCGCACCTGTGCTGCCCGAACTAATGACCGCACGATGAGCACCGCGATCTACACCCATCCCGCGTGCCTCGAGCACGATCCGGGGCCGGGGCATCCGGAGTCGTCGGCGCGCCTCGCCGCGGTTCTTGAAGCGCTCGACGATCCGCGCTTCGCATCGATCGTCCGCATCGAAGCGCCCGCGGCGACGCGCGAGCAGCTCGCACGAGTGCACGCACCCGCGCTCATCGACGAGGTGCTCGACGAACCCGTCGACGCCGGCTGGCGCCGCCTCGATCCGGACACGGTCATGTCCTCGGCATCGGCGGATGCTGCGCTTCGCGCCGCGGGCGCGGTCTGCGCGGCGGTCGATGCGGCCATCGGCGGGGTGCACAAGCGTGCGTTCTGCGCGGTGCGTCCGCCAGGCCATCACGCCACGCGCGACACTGCGATGGGTTTCTGTCTTTTCAACAGCGTCGCCGTCGGCGCCGCGCATGCGATCGCGGCGCACGGACTGGCGCGCATCGCAATCGTCGATTTCGACGTGCATCACGGCAACGGAACGCAGGATATCTTCTGGTCCGATCCGCGCGTCCTTTACGCATCGTCGCACCAGTGGCCGCTGTACCCCGGCACCGGCGCGCGAACCGAAACCGGAATGGGGAACATCGTCAACGCGCCGCTGCAACCCGGTTCCGGCTCAGGCGAATTCCGGCGCGCCAACGAAGAGATCGTGCTTCCGGCGCTGGAGCAATTCGCGCCCGAGCTTGTTCTGATCTCCGCGGGCTTCGATGCGCACAAGCTCGATCCGCTTGCCAATCTCAATCTCGTCGCCGACGACTACGCGTGGATCACCAGCCGACTCGTCGATCTCGCCGAGCGGCATGCGAAAGGACGCGTCGTGTCCAGCCTCGAAGGCGGCTACAGCTTGACCGCGCTGCGCGAATCGACCGCTGCGCACCTTTGCGCGCTTACCGACTGAATCGCCAACTTTCCGGGTCGCTGGCGTCGCGCTGCAATCATCATTTCGATGCCGAACCTTCAGGTCCGACATCTGCGGCGATGCCGTGAGGACACGTTCCCGCCGGAAGAAAATGCCGGCGCCGCGTGTGGAGGGGCTTCCGGCTCGCCGCGTCCCGAGCAGCGCGATCACACTGCTGCACCTGCACAGTCCACCGCGTGATGGCTCGTCTGTCGCTTCCCCGTAGATGTAAATAGGAGCACGATGAGTTCACCGCTTGTCGTGATGTCAGCCACCATCGACGGGGAGTCGAGGCCATGAATCGGACATCCGCTTGCGTATCACCTGCTTGGACTATCAATCCTGCCGCGCGCGCGCCTGGTAGGCGTCGCCGCATCGTCATCACACTGCTTGCCATGGCTGCCGCGGCCCCGCCGGCGTTCGCGCTGGCACCGGGCGAGGATGGCGTCCGCGTGACCATACCGATCAGCGGAATCTACGACGCGGCGCAGGCTGTTGTGGTGGATGCGGACGGCAATCTCGTGATGGCCGGATCCGCAGGCGGCAATTATTCCGTGCTCGCCAGCATCACGCCCGCGGGCGCGTTGAATCCGAATTTCGGCATCGGCGGAATTTCGAATCTCGATCTCAGTCCCGCCCTCGGCGACTCGCTGCGCGCGCTGGTTCGGATGAGCGACGGCCGCATGGTCGGCTGCGGCCTCTTCTTCAGTGTCGGGACCGCAACCGATTTCGTGACCGCGCGTTTCAATAGCGACGGCTCGCTCGATACCACCTTCGACGGCAGCGGTTTCGCGGTGACGCCGTTCCTGCTCACCGGTGCGGGCGGCTTGCTGTTTGACCAATGCAACGCCGTTGCGCTGCAGGCGGACGGCATGATCGTTTCGGCCGGATTCACGGCCGAAGAAGGTCCGAACCACGTCGCGTTGACGCGGCACACTGCGAGCGGCCAGCTCGATACGCAGTTCGGCAACGGCGGCAAACTCGACATCAATGCGGCTGCAACTTCGAACGGCAACTCCGAAGCGCGGGCTGTCGCGGTGCAGCCGGACGGCAAGATACTGGTCGCGGGTTACGCGTTCGGACCCGGCAACGCCGAATTCCTGATCATGCGCCTCAACTCCGACGGTTCGCCGGACGCGGCGTTCGGCTCCGCCGGCATTACGCGCACACCGGTCGGCGCAGGCGAAGACATGGCGAATGCGATGGTGCTCCAGCCGGACGGCCGCATCGTCATCGCCGGTTCGTCCATCGCCGCCGATGGCCGCCGCGATTTCGCACTGGCGCGCTACATGAGCACGGGCGTGCTCGATACGAGTTTCGGCACCGCCGGTCTCGTGACGACGCCGGTCGGACCCAGCGACGACGTCGCGTACGCATTGACGTTGATGCCGTGGGGACGATTGGTGGCGGCCGGCTCGGCACGTATCAGCACCGGCGGATCCGGGACCGATCTCGCATTCGTTTCGTACAACGCGGACGGCAGCGTCGATCGCTATTTCGGCGAGGCCGGCATTCGCATGATCAATGTCTCGGATTTCGACGACATCATCTACGGGCTGGTCAACGACATCGACCGCGAACATTTCTGGGCGGTCGGCACCGCCCAACCGACCTCAAGCCAGGATTTCCTTGCGATCGAGCTTGGGTTGAACGATACGATCTTTCGGCATGGGTTTGATACGAATACGGCGCCTTGATCGGCTTCGTTTTTGAGGTTGGGTTCGCGTCGCGATAACCGACTCACGTCCCTGTGTGGTTCCGTCCGCCTTCCTGGCGGACGGGTCACTTCTCTTTGCTTGCCCAAAGAGAAGTAACCAAGAGAAAGGCACCCTCGGTGTCGCGCCGCCCCGCGCGGTGCGCGGGCCTGATCCGTCCGCCCTCGCCGTGCCACAGAGGGACCCGAGTCAAAAGCGGGAGCAAAGCAAAGGCACTGGGTCCCGGCTTTCGCCGGGACGACGAGTGCTGGAGCGTTTCTTCGCGGCCTTCGCCGGGACGACGGCGTGGAGCGTTTCGTTTTGTCGGCTGTTGCTTCGGCTTCTGCGGCCAGGACGGCCGCGCTCTGCACTTCCGGGTTCCCTCTCGGCTGCGGCGAGGACCGGAGGAAAAAGCCCAAAGGGGCGCGCGCGCGACGCGCGCGCGTTCGCTGTCGGCACACGGATGTGCCGTCAGCGAACCTCCGGAGTGTCCTCGCTTTAGTCGCCGGGCACGATGCCCGGCGACCGCGGCCGCGAGGGTGTGTTCTCTTTGGTTACTTTCTCTTGGGCACGCAAGAGAAAGTGACTCGTCCGCCATGGATGGCGGACGAAACAACACACGGACGTGAGTCGATTTTCGCGAGACCCTGGAGATGCGAAGAAAAAAAACACTGCCCAGGAATAAATCACCCGTAAGACAACCAAAAAACTCAACGCCGCGCCACCACCTCCCGCGCAGCAAGCTCCGCCGCATATCCCCTCACCTCGACCACTTCCACCGCCGACGGCAGCAACGCCGCCTCGATGATCGGCTGCGACGCATCCAGCTTGGCGCGCGCGCCCGCAAGATCGCCGCGCGCAAGCAGCGCGCCCGCAAGGTGCATGCGCACAATCGCCGCCTCAAGCGGAACCGGCATCGGCTTGGCTTCGGCGGCCTCAAACGCGTGTTGTGCGCCAGCGAGATCGCCGCGCGCTTTTGCGATCAGGCCCCGCATCACCTCGAATTGCATTCGCAGCGAGTGGTCGGCGGGAAGGAGCGGATCGAGTGTCGCGATGACGTCGTGCAGGTCCTGCTCGGCCGCATCGGGATTGCCGGATGCGAGTTCGATGCGTGCCA
The DNA here is from genome assembly GCA_035996605.1 of Rhodanobacteraceae bacterium. GTDB lineage: Bacteria > Pseudomonadota > Gammaproteobacteria > Xanthomonadales > Rhodanobacteraceae > Dokdonella_A. The sequence goes on along the minus strand of DASYJJ010000057.1, from coordinate 78 downwards.
GCCGGTACTGCTGAAACGCATAACCGAAACTTTTCTCGCCGTCGCGGGCAGCGAGGTCGTGCAGCGAACGTTCGATCA
>DASYJJ010000056.1:0-10938 GCA_035996605.1 Rhodanobacteraceae bacterium | reverse complement strand
TTGCGGCTCGCCGACCTGCCGGAGCGTTTCCAGTATTTGCGGATCGTCGTTGCGCGCGCGCAGCACGGCATCGATTTCGAAACCGCTCACGCCGGCAGTGAAGTTCGCGGTCACGGCAAGATTGCCGCTGCCGTCGTCGTGTGCGGTGCCTGCGATGCCGCCGCTGGGCTGCGCGGCGAAGTCGCCGAGAATGTCGGCAATACGCGCTTCGACTGCGCCACTCACGCCGGCTTCGCTCCAGCGTGCGTTGCCGCTGGCGCTGACGATGAACCCGTCGCGCAACGTGGCTTCGCTGACCACACCGCCGATCACGCCCTGCAGATTCACGTCGGAAATATCCAGCGCGGGCGTCAGAAGTTGTGCAGGAAAACGAAAGCGGATGTCGCGTAGAGTCAACGCGCCGGCGTTGTCACGCTCGACGAGGCCGGCCGCGTCGACATCCGCACCCTGGATGCGCACATCGGCTGCCATGCGCGCATGCAACAGCGCGCTCTTCGCCATCCTCCAGTCGATCTCGCCGAGATCGCGGCCGAACACGCTGATGCCGTCCGCGTGGCCGTTCCAGAGCGTTCCGCGCACGCCGCTCAATACCACGGGGCCGAAATATCTGGCGCCCTGGCGATATGCGAAGTCGGCCGGCAGCGTCCACAGCAAAACGCCACCGATGACGAGCAGCAGGAGGAGAAACGCAACGAGATATTTCAGTAAACGCATCGGGGTCGTTGGGAAAATGGTCGTGAAAAAACTCCTGCCGCAGGAAAACTGTCACCTTGCGATATCGAATCGGAGGCAAATGCAGGTCGCCCGTCGCAACGCCTGCGTTCGCTCGCGGTCCGTGCGGGGCGTTCCGATCAGGGCGCATCCTGCAGCGTCACGCGCGCGTTGACCAGTCCCACACCGTCCGCGCGGTCGGCCGAGAAATCGACGGCCTCGATGCCGTAGTCGCGCGTCAATCCTTCGATCCAGCCGATCAATGCGTCGAAACGCGCAAATTCAAAAGTGACCCTGACGCTTGAAGCACTCATTGGCTCGACACGGCGCAATGCGCCTTCGAGCCCGCCGGTGCGAGCGCTCGCATCGGCCAGCGCCAGCAGCGAGCGGCCCTGGCGATCGCCGCCCGAATGCTTGCTCACCGTCCGCAGCCGATCGACTTCGGCGCTCGCCACGCGCACATACGCAAGGTCGCGGCGCTGTGCATCGATCGCCTCGCGCAGCTCGGCGCGTTTCATCGCCAAAGGATGCCAGACCAGCGCCCAGCCCAGCATGACCGCGACCACGACTGCGCCGACCGCGACCATGCGCTGTTCGCGCGGCGGCAGCGAATTCCACCATGCACGGATCACGGCGCGCCTCCGGCATTTTCGCTGCCGATGCGAATGCGGCCATCGATGCCGTTGTCGCTGGGATTGGCCGCAGTCACCGCAACCTTGAGACCCGGCAGCGCCGCGAGCCTCTCGCGCACCGCATCCAGCGTCGCCACATCGGGCGCGCGCAAGCCGAGCTCGAGCGCGCCGTTGCGGAACTCGATGCCGCGTGTCTGGATCCGCGTCGTGCTGCCGATCACGGGCGCGATTTCGGCGACGACATGCAGGAAACCGTTGCCTTGCGCGCCGCCGCGAAGACGCTCGATACGGTTACGCGCAAGTTCTGCCGGCGGATAGCGCGCGAGCTCAGCGGCGTCGATTTCCGGAAACGCCTTGCGCACCGCATCTTCGGCGAGCGTATCCATGCGCGCGGACGCGCGCGCAAGCTGCACGACCTCGAACCCAAGATTCGCAACGGCGAGCACAAGTACGATCGCGGCAAGCACCGCCGCAATCCGCCAAAGACGCGCGCCGTGCGCGGCACGATGCTGCGGCGCGAATTGGCCTTCCAGGAAATTGAGTGGCGGCTTGCCGAGATTTCTCGCAAGAAACGCGAGCGGATCGCGCTGGCGTTCCTGCAAGTTCGTTATCGCTCCGGGCAAAGGTGTAGCCGTGCCGTCGCGGAAATCGTAGGCGTCGAGCGGGCGCGGCGGGCCTGCGCCGTTCGCACGCTGCAGCCATGCCGCAAGATCCGCAGGCGCGCATACGAATGCGGACCATTGCGCGAAACGGACGATGGCTCGATCGTTCTCGATAAGCGCCGCTGCACGGTCCGCGGGCGACGGCAGTGCGATCGATTCCGGCAACAGTGCGTCCGGACGAATGCCTGCAGCATCGAGCCTGTCGAGCCACGCATGCAATGTCGCCTTCGCGACAACCGCGACGCCCACTGTGTCGCCGGGACCACGGGTTGCCGCGAAATGCAGATCCTCGACCGGTGTCAGCAGCTGGTCCTCGATTGCGAACGGAACCGCTTGCATCAGTTGCGCACGATTCCGGGCCGCGACGCGCGCTTCGGTCAGCAGCACATCTTCGGCGGGCGTGAGCACGATGATCTCAGCCGCGCCGGCCACGACGGTCGACGGCGGAAAGCCGCGCGTCGACCCGTGGAGCATGCGTCCGTCGGCGGCCTGGGTCAGCCAGGTCGAATCGCCGTCAGAGTCGAAGCGCAGCAGCAGACGATCGGGCATGGACGAGACCGGAGGAAAACGCGGCAATTGTAGTCGAGAACGCGGCGGCGGCTGTCGCCATCAGGGACCGCCTCCCATCGTGCGTTGGGCAAGCGCCGGATTTACCGATTCGTCGAGCGCCGCATCCGCACCGCGGCTCCGCTCGATCACGCGGATGCCGCCCTGACCGCGTTCGATCAGACTGTAGAACGTGAACGGCACGGCATCGAGGCCGACGTCGCCGCGCGCTACGAAATAATTGCTGGTTGTCGCGATCAGGTTCAGAAGCGCGTGGTCAATCGTGATGTTCTGCGCCTGCGATTGCTGCACGAATTCGTCGCGCCCGCTCCAGTGCGCCTGTCCGTTCTGCCAAAGGTTCTCCGCCTGGGCCTGGGTCATGCCTGCGCCGAGTGCCTGCAACACGGGCACGCTCGCTGTGTTCACGTTGATGCTCGTGCCGGGCGGAAGCGCACACACGAACGGCGCGATGCGCGCGTAGATGTCGCTGGTGACGCCGCGCACCAGCCGCAATTCTGAAACGTGCGCGAACGCGTGCTGCGCGCTCCGGTACGGCACGGGTTGCGCAAGATAGTAGGCGTCGGTGACGTCGGTGCCGTTACTCGTACCGACTCCGAGCCATGCCGCTGCCGCATCGGCGATATCACTGGTGACGCCGCGCGCAGCGAGCAGGCGTTTGAAAATGCCGAGCCAGGTCCCACCATTCGCGGTGTCGGCAAGATTGTTGAGATTGAAACAGCCGTTGAGATCGTGAATCGATCCCGTGATCACGCCGCCGGCAACCGGTTGCGGCGGCAACCCGGCAGCCCAGATGTCGGCATTCGTATCGATACTCGGATCGTCGGCGAGATCCTTCAGCAATACTTCGGCCGCGTAGGCTTCGAGACCTTGCGCGTAAGCCTCGGCCTGTTCGCCGCGCAGCGCATTGCGCGTGCGCGCGAGCGCGAGTTCGCCGCGATCAAGCAGTCCAGCGATCAGAACCGCTGCAAGTGCGACGGTCAGGAGCGCAATCAGGAGTGCAATCCCGCGTTGACTTTTCGGACCTGCGTTCATGGCTGGCCCGCTCCATTCCTTGCACCCGGCACCGTCGGCGGCGCACGCGGACCGCCCGGCGGAACGCCCGCGGCGAACGGAGGAATCGCCGACGGCAGCTCCACGATGCGTCGCAATTCGCCAGTGCCCGCCACATCGATGCGGAATTCGATAGCACGCGGCAGCAGCGCGACAGTCTGCGTGCCCGTCGGCGAGCCGGCCGGAATGTCGGCAGGCGGCCAGGTGTCGCGCCAGATGCCATCGGTGCCGAGATAGCGCAGACGCAATCCATCGACATTTTCGAACAGCACGGTTGCCGTCGGAACGGTTCCCGGCGCGCGATCGAGCACGGCGTAGCGGCCACGCATCAAGCGGCGCGCGTCGACGGCATAGGCGACACGCTCGAGATTGCTGCGCGGTTCGGCCCGCGGATTGGCGAAGCCGAAGCGCGTCAACTCGATGCGGTCCGCAGCACCGGCGAGCGCCGGCAACTCCGCGCCGCGCTCATCGCGCACGGGACGCGAAACAACCTGGCGCAGATCGCGCTCGAAAGTCGTGATTGCGCGCACCACGGCGGCGAAGCGATCTTGCCGCTCGGCGAGTGCGCCGCGCACGCGCGCGATTTCGGCGAGGCCTCCATATGCCGCGGCGGCAAGTGCGGCGAATACGGCGAGCGCAACGAGCAATTCGATCAGCGAAAACCCGCGCCTCCGAAACCCTGCTGCCGGTTGGAGACAGGTTGGCGCTCGGCTCCAGAGAAGCCACGGCACGCGACGATCGCGCGGGCGTATCCCGAACGCGCGATCTTCATGCGCGTCCGCCTGCCAGCAGAAAGCGCGCAAGCGGCTCACGGCTGCACCACAGCGCCGGCGAAACCGCTGATGCTTGCCGAAGGATCGCGCGCAGCGCCGGCGAAGACGCGAATGTCGATGCGACGGATCTCTGGATCCGGCGTCGCACTCACATCGCGCGTCCAGCGCCACGCGTGCGCGGCGAATTCGACGCGTCCGTCGCTTTGTCCTGTGGCGGGCAACGCTGATGCGAGCCGCGTCTCGGTCAGCACGTTCGAAGCGACCCAGCCGGCCAGCGTGCGCTCGCGCAGCGCATCGAAGTCGTTGACCTGAAGTGCAGCGGTGCGCGTGAGACCGAGCAATGCGAGCGCCACGACCGCGAGTGCGACGAGCACTTCGATCAGCGTAAAACCGGAGCGCACGCGCAGGTTCACGGTGCCGCTCCGACACGTTCCGTCTTCAATGTCGCATCTTCGTTCCCGCTGACGCGGTAGTGCGGCGCGTCGCCGAGCGCCAGCACGAGCGCGAACGGCGTGAGCTCGCCGGACGAGAAACAAACGAGTTGCGGCGAGCCCGCGCGTCCGCCGGAAAGATCCACGTTGCGGCCTTCGCGCGTGAGCTGCGCCTGCATGCCATCGAGCCAGTGGCGCGCACGGAATTCGGAGCCGTCCGGAAAATCCTGCCACTCTGTGCCGCCGAGAAGCCGGAACGAATAGCCGGCCGGATCGATGACGATGCCGATCTCGCGACCGCTGAGTTCGGCCTCTGCGCAGGCCTGACCCGCCAGCGCCTGGAATCGTTCCGCTTCGCGCAGCAGCTGGCGCTGCGCACTACTGGCGATCGACAGTGTTACTGCAAGGGCGAGTGCAGCGATGATGACGACGACGACAAGAAGCTCGACGAGACTGAATCCGTTTACGCTGGCTTTCGATCGGGTCGGCGCATCGCCGCACGCGCGACGTGCCGGCACGCTGGCGACGAATGTCGCCGCAGGCAGAAGCATCGATGAACACGAATCGATCGACACGGCGTATTGCGCGCTCGTCGCGCGTCGCTGCGACGCGGTCAGGAATCCCAGTTGCCGATGTCGGCGGCCTCGCCCTCGCCGCCGGCTTTGCCGTCGGCACCATAGCTGAAGACGTCGATCTCGCCGTGCTGGCCCGGATGCTGATACTGATACGGATGGCCCCACGGATCCTTCGGAACGCGATCGAGGCGCTGCGACCAGTTGGGCGCGTTGGGCTCGCCAGAGGGTTTGGTCACCAGCGCTTCCAGACCTTGCTCGGTGCTGGGATAGACGAAGTTGTCGAGCTTGTAGATGCTGAGCGCGGCGACGATGCTCGCGATGTCTTGCCTGGCGCGCACGACGCGCGCGCGTCCCGGTTCCTCCATGACGCGCGGGATGACGATCATCGCGAGAATGCCGAGGATGACGACAACGACGAGGATTTCGATCAACGTGAAACCACGCGTGCGCAGCCGCGGCGCCGAAGTCGATCCTTGCGAGACCGACGACTTGGCGATCGGCCTGGATCCCTGCGAATGCAGGTTCGTTGCGCTCCCAGCGCAAGGACGCCGGGCGATCGAAAGGATGCTGTGCATGGCGAGGCTTGTGCGGCAGCGGGTCAGGCCCGGATCATAGCAGTCATGAACTCCTCGAAAGCCGCCGCGCTGGCGGCCCGCGATCTCGCCGTCGTCTGGCATCCGTGCACGCAGATGCACGACCACGAAACGCTGCCGATGCTGCCCATCGCCGGCGCCGAAGGCGTCTGGCTGCACGGACACGACGGCCGGCGTTATCTCGATGCGGTGAGCTCGTGGTGGACCTGTCTGCTCGGCCATCGCCACCCGGAGATCGTCGCTGCACTCAAGGAACAGCTGGATCGGCTCGATCATGTGATGCTGGCTGGTTTCACGCACGAGCCGGCGATCGAGCTCGCCGAAACGCTGGTGCGCATTGCGCCCCAGTCGACGAATCAAACTCGCGCGCTGCGCCGCGTTTTCTATGCGGACAATGGCTCCGGCGCTGTCGAAGTCGCGCTGAAGCTGAGTTTCCACTTCTGGAAAAACAGCGGCCGCGGCGAGCGCACGCGCTTCGTCGCGCTCACTGGCGGCTATCACGGAGAAACGCTCGGCGCGCTCTCGGTCACCGATATTCCTCTCTATCGCAGCATCTATGCGCCGCTCTTGCTGGAACCGATTTTCGCGCCGTCGCCGGACGCCTACGAAGCCGCAGCAGGAGAAAACGCCGCCGAATGCGCGCTGCGAAGACTCGGCGAGTTGCGCACGATCCTCGAACGGAACGCGCACGAAATCTGCGCGATCATCGTCGAGCCGCTGGTCCAGTGCGCCGGCGGCATGCGCATGTACGACGCGAGTTACCTCACCGGCTTGCGCGCGCTCTGCGATGAATTCGACATACACCTGATCGCCGACGAGATCGCGGTCGGCTTCGGCCGCACAGGCACGTTGTTCGCGTGCGAACAAGCGCAGATCGCGCCGGACTTCCTGTGTCTTTCGAAAGGTCTGACCGGTGGCACGCTGCCGCTCTCGGCGGTGTTGACGACCGCCCAGGTCTACGACGCGTTCTATGCGGAATACACCGCTGGCAAGGCGTTCTTGCATTCGCACAGCTACACCGGCAATCCGATCGCCTGTTGCGCGGCGCTGGCGACGTTGTCGGTACTCGAGAACGAACCCGTCCTCGAACGCAACCGCGCGCTCGCGGCTCACATTGCAAGACGCGTCGCACCACTCGCCGCGCATCCGCACGTCGCCGATGTCCGCCAGACCGGCATGATCGCGGCGATCGAAATCGTGAAAGACAAGGCGACCCGCGAGCCGTTCGCCACGGCCGAGCGTCGCGGATTGCGCGTCTATCGACACGGGCTCGAACGTGGCGTCGTGTTGCGGCCGCTAGGCGACGTCGTCTATTTCATGCCGCCGTATTGCATCACGCCGGACGAGATCGATCTGATGGTCGATGTGGCGATCGAAGGCATCAACCGCGCCGTCGGTTGACGCGTGAACGCAGGTCACAATGGGGTCGCGCCGCCAATCCCCTTTTCCGCTTGCCGGAGAGCCCCTCCAACCCCCTCTCCCGCTTGCGGGAGAGGGCTGGGGTGAGGGCAAGCTTGGTTCATCACCGCGGCTGAGTGCAGAAGAGAAGCGGGACGTTCACTCCGATTGCCCTCACCCTACCCTCTCCCGCAAGCGGGAGAGGGGAAAGACGGGCGTCTCCCACTTGCGAAGAGGGGAAAGACCGGCGTCTCCAACTTGCGGGAGAGGGAAAAGAATGCGCGTCTCCAACTTGCGGGAGAGGAAAAAGATGGCCGCGGCTACTTCCTCGCAAACTCGATCCGCCGATTGTTCGCGCGCCCCGCCGATGTCTTGTTGTCGCCGATCGGATGATCAAGACCATAGCCGACCGCGACGAGCCGCTCCGCATCGACGCCTTTGAGGATCATGTACGCGCGAACCGATTCCGCGCGCGCTTTCGAGAGCTTGAGGTTGTCCTCGGCGCTGCCGATGCTGTCGGTGTACCCGGCGATTTCATAGCGCCCTTGCTTGAGGCAGAGCGCGATCGCGTCGAGCAGTTTCTTGCCGCGCGTGTCGATGCGACTCGATGCGGTCGCGAATGTGACCGCCGCCGGCATCCGCGCGGCGCAGCGCACGTCTTCGGGTCTCGTCACCGGCTGCGGCGGCGCGACGATTTCGATGTTGTCGACGATTGAAGTGTCCGCGCCGAAGAAATCGCGCGCCCAATGTTCGCGCGTCGCCTTGTCGGTTTCGCTGGTTGCGCTGCCGGTCAGTGTGACGCCACCTTTGGTGTCGCATGCGACACCGATCGGCGGATCCGTCTTGAGCGCGGCGAACAACGCGTCCGCTTTGTCGGCGCATTTCGACGTGCTCGTTTGCGCATCGATGGCGAGCTTGTCGACGACGTTGGTCTCGCCCCACACCGCACTCGCGGCTTGCAGCAGATGCGTCTTGACGCCCTGATCGAACACCTTGCCTTCGACGATGCGCTTGTCGCCGTCGATGCGCACGGTCAGCGTGCCAGGTTCTTTCGCCGCGCTCTGCATCGGCGAAGGTGGCGCGAGCGCCGGCTCGATCGGCGCGGATGCACTCGTCGCATCGGCCGAAGTGCCGCAGCACGCGCCGGTTGCGGGCCCGTGTCCGGTCAGCCAGAGGATCGCCAGCACGATCACGAGCAGCGCGGCGATGCTCCATGTCCAGCGCGAATGGCGCGGCGCGTCGATGGTCCGGTTCATGTCGCCTCCTCGCCGGATCAGATGCTGTCGGTCGGTCGGCCCGCGATGAGCTCTTCCTGCAGTCGCTTGAGCTCGGCCCAGCGGTTCTCCGAAGCGAGCACCGCCTGGCGTGCCCACGAACCCGGATTCGCCAGCTGGAAGTGCGGGCCGCCGCGTTCGAGGATGTCGAGCATTTCCTGCACGCTGAGCCGCGCGAGCTGCGCGAACGAAACGACGCCGTTCGCATGAAACAGATCGTCGATCTTCGGACCGATGCCTTCGATGATGGTCAGATCATCGTCGTGCTTGATGTTGAAGCCGGCCGCTCGCGCCGCGCCGACGTCGATGACGCGCGCCGGCGGCGCAGCGGCCGCACTCACAAGTGCCTCGTGCTGCGCGGCGGCGGCTTCGCGTGCTGCGGACTCGTCTGCCGCGCGTTCTGCGGCGGGCGGATCCTTGCGCAACCATTTCGACAGCAACCAGTTGAACAGCCAGCCGAGCAGGAAACCCAGTACGAGCCACCATAAGCAGCAGGCGATCAAACTCATCGCGTCTCTCCGGAAGGGGCCGCTTGCGCGGCAGAGAATACTCCTACTTGGCGCCGCGTTAAGGTTGTGTCATCGGCGCGATCGCCAATGCCCCCTACCGATCGCCGGCGCGGCGCGGTACTGTCCATGTCCGAGGCATCCGCACGCCCGTGCGCGCGGACTATTTTTCCCTTCGCGCCACGGAGACGCCCATGCGCATCCCCCGCATCTACGTGCCGCAAATGCTTCGCCCGGGCCGCGAAGTCGAACTTCCGATCCAGGCCGGCGAGCACCTTGCCCGGGTATTGCGCCTGGATCGCGGCCACCCGCTGCGGCTCTTCGACGGCAGCGGCGACGAGTACGAGGCCGAGCTTGCCTCTCTCGCCAAACGCTCCGTGACCGCCCGCGTGCTCGAATCGGCAGCGGCCAAGGATCGCGAAAGCCCGCTCCGCATCACGCTCGCCCAGGGCATCGCGCGAGGCGAGAAGATGGACTGGATCCTGCAGAAGGCGACCGAACTCGGCGTTGCGCGGATCGTGCCGATCATCACCGATCGCACCGAGGTCAAGCTCGACCCCGAACGTGCCGAACGCCGCGTCGCACATTGGGAAGCGGTGGTCGCATCGGCCTGCGAGCAATGCGGACGCAGCAAGCTGCCCGAAGTGCGCGAACCGGTGAAACTCGGCGATTGGGCGGCCTCGCTCGACGATACGGCCGGCCTGCGGCTCGCACTCGATCCCGAAGGCGAGCTCACGCCGCGGGATCTCCCCGAGAATACGCGCGCAACGCTTGCTGTCGGACCGGAAGGCGGCCTTTCGGACCATGATCTCGCGACGTTGAAGGCGGCCGGATTCGACGGTCTGCGCCTTGGTCCGCGCATCCTGCGCACGGAAACGGCCGGACTTGCTGCGCTCGCTGCGATGCAGGTGCTGCTCGGCGACCTGTAGTTCTTTTTCGAGCGTATTCGTATATGCAGACGGCGTGCGGCTAAACGGCGCACACGCACGGTTTCGTCGCCCGGTTTCGCCGATGATTTGCGTGATAAGTCCTGTACCCCAACGCAAGGGAGGAGCCAAAATGAACGCGAATTTCCGCCATTACGCCGTTTTCGCAATCGCAGTCGCTTCGACATCGGCATTTGCCGCGCCGCCCGCCAACATCGACCAACCGGGACGCTCCGCCGATACCACCGTCGCGCATTCCGCGCCGGGCTCCAACATGCCTTCCGCACCGCCGGACGACACCGGCGATGCCGACTCCTTCGGACGCAGTCTGCAATGGCTTGGGCTCGCCGACGGCGAGGTGGATCTGCTCGCCGATTGCACCGGCGACACCTTCGCGTGCCAGCCGCTTGCACCGGCGCCCGGCGAGACCAGCTTCAACTTCACCGATCTCGGCCACATCACGCTGCCGGCGCGCGCCGCGCACTCGCTGCTGTGCTATTGGTTCTCGCCGTTCCTCACGATCGGCTACGGCAACGACAGCGGATCGTCCGTCGTCGCGCACCTTGCCTACACACCGACGGTGACGATCGAGAATTCCGTGCTCAACGATCCGTCGCTGATCGATCCGACCACCGGGCTGCCGTTCGGCGGTCAGCTTCTGACCGGCATGACTTCATCGCAGCATTTCGATGTGCCATTGCCGGCCGCGACGCACATCACCGAACGCACGCGCGATTCGGCCGTGTGCATCGCCGGACTCATCAGCCGCAGCACGCTCATGCAGATCTACGGCCTCAGCGACGCGCAGGCGCGCGACTTTTTCCGTCACGCGATGACGCT
>DASYJJ010000055.1:0-6453 GCA_035996605.1 Rhodanobacteraceae bacterium | reverse complement strand
GCGCGGAAGTTCTCGAGCATGAACGTGCCGTATTTGAAATACGCGAGCATGCCAAGGTTTGCGACCACCGACAGCAGCATCCACGCACGCCTCACCGTCGCGCGCTCGGACTTGACCAGACCCTGCGCCGCGTACCAGTCGACGACCGTCGAGATCCACAGCAGGATCACGAACGGCGGATTCCATGCGGCGTAGAAAAGATAGCTCGCGACGAGGAGATTGACCTTGCGCGTCTTCCAATCGAACGGCATCGAATGCAGCGCGAGCACGAGCGCGAAGAACACGACGAACGTCAGCGAGTTGAAGACCACCCGGCACCCCCGGCACGAGAAAAACGGTCGCCGCGCTCCAGCGCCGACACGGCCCACTCTTCGACATCCGAAAAAGCCGCGCCCCGATGACCCGCGCCTTTATCCCCTGTTGGGGATTCTGGCATGGACGCCGGCCTGGCGCGTGAAGGACAGCGCTCCGCCTTCAATCCCGCGCTTCTTTGCCGAATCGATGAAACCGTCTAGGATTTGCAGGCGCGCCGACGCCGGCGGAACCGATGCTGCGGTGTCCCTGTCGTCAGTGCGCGCAAGTCGATCCTGCAAGGAGATTCCGATGAAAGGCCTTAACCAGAAAAAGAGCGACAAGAAGAAACCGGCGAAGACGATGAAGGAAAAGCGCTCCGAAAAGCAGGCGAAGAAAGCGGCCAAGGGCCACTGACGCCGCGCTCAAGGCGACGCCGGCTTGCTCGTGAACACGGCGAGCATGCCGGCGTACGGCTTCACCATGACATCCGGCGCGCCTGCATAGCCGTCCGCCGCGGTGTAGATCTGCGAGAGCGTTCCATCGAGATAGAGCGCATCGCGACAACCGAGATTGTCGCGAAAGATCCGCGCGAACGCGTGGAATGTCACCGGCGTCTCGCTGACCGCGAACACGACGCGGCCCGGCGCCTGTGCGCAGACGCCACTGCGCCATTTGCGGCTGTCCGAACTTTCGACAAAACCGGGATTCAGCTCGCCATCGATGACGAGCATCGGCCCCGACTGCGTGGCGACGCGCGCATCGATGCGTTGTGCCGGCCACGCTGACGTCGCAATCACGCCCGCGTGGCCTTCGCGATCGACATAAAAGATGCCGTTCGGCTGCAAACCGAAATTGCCGCCGCCCCCGCCGTGTGCGGGGTTCAAATGGCGCAGCAGCTTTCCGTCCGCAATCGTCAGACCCAGCGGTCGGTAGTCCCGATCGTAAATCCCGGCATTCGTCGCAAACAGCAGCTCGTGCTGATCGGCCTCGCCTTTTCGCTTGAGCGCAGCGATGCTGCCATAAGGCTCGCCCTCTGCGTCGCGCCAGTAGATATCCAGCGAATCCTCGGCGAGGTTCACCGTCACGACTCGGAAATCATCCTCGCCTGCGTGCAGCGTGCGGGTTTCGAGCGCCGCAGCACTCGGCGACACGGCCGTAAGCGCAACAAGCGCCGCCAGATTGCGAAAATAGATCGCGTTCTGCATCGGTGGATTGTCGCCTGCGCGGCGGCTCTCGTCGATGGCGTGTTGACGCTACAATGATCGAAACCGCAGATCCGGGATCGCCATGCCGTCGTTCGATGTCATTTCGGAAGTCGATAAGCACGAACTGACCAACGCCGTCGACCAGGCCACGCGCGAACTCACGAACCGTTTCGATTTCAAAGGTGTCGACGCGCGATTCGAGCTCGACGGCTTCGTCATCACGCTCTTGGCGCCGAGCGATTTTCAGTTGAAGCAGATGCTCGAGATCTTGCGCCAGCGCCTGACTGCACGCCGCATCGACGTGCGCGCGCTGGATGTTGCCGATCCCGAGGTGAACCTTGCGTCGGCCAAACAGAAAGTGACGGTCAAGCAAGGCATCGAGCAGCCGGTCGCCAAGAAGATCATCGCGGAGATCAAGGCCGCGAAACTCAAGGTCGAGACTCAGATCAACGGCGAAAAGCTGCGCATCAGCGGCAAGAAAAGGGACGATCTGCAACTTGCGATGGCATTGCTGCGCAAGAGCGAGATCGAACTGCCCCTGCAGTTCGACAATTTCCGCGACTGACTCCTCTGCAAGACGCCGCGTGCGTTTTCCGCGTCCTCCGCTGACTGCTGCCGCTCCATTGCACGCGGTAAATTGCGTGTTCGTGCGTGTCCTTTCCGGACGTGCCCTTTCCGGAATCGCGCACGATCAGGCACTTGCTCAGAACAAATGCGCAAAGAGATAAATCAGGATGAGGAGTCCCGCCGGCACTCCGAGAAGCCACGCGAGGAAGTACTTGCCCATGCCACTCTCCCGATAAGAAGCGAGGGCAGCGCAATGCTGCCCTCGAACACCATTAAAGCGAGCGATCGAACTCCTTGACTTGCTTCTTCGCCTCGTCCTGGGCGATTCCGTACCGCTCCTGGATTTTTCCGGCGAGATATTCGCTATTGCCGTCGGCAACGCGCACGTCGTCATCAGTGAGCTTGCCCCACTTCGCTTTCAAGCGGCCGGCGAGCTGCTTCCACTGTCCTTTGATCTTGTCTTCGTTCATTGCGGCTTACTCCTTGATGGTTGCGTTGGTACGTGGTGCGACCCGAATGACGATCAGCGCGACTTGAGACCGTCGTGGTCGACTTTCTTGACACCCTGAATGCTTTCCGCAGCAGCCACCGCCTTCTTGACGGCGAGCGGCGTGCTCAGAATGCCGGTCAGGGTCACGATGCCATTGGTGGTCTTGACACTGATATCGGTACTCTTCACGCCGTCCGTGGTTGCGAGCTCGGCTTTCACCTTGGTCGTGATCCAGCCATCGCTGGCGGGCTGATCCGCGCTCGTCGCGTTGTCGTTCGCATAGGCCGTGCCGACCGCGAGCGAAGCAATGCCGGCGACGGTCAACGCCAGTGCTGCGGCGGTCGCGCAATTCAATATCGAACGTTTCATCTGCATGGCTCCTTCGTTTCGGTTGCTGCAACCTAAGCAGCGCGGCATGGCTCACTGCTGAACACGCTCCGTTCCGAGTCAGCGCGCGTATAGGCAAGCGCGCAGCGGGGTCGCAGGTGGACGCGTTCATGCGCGATAAACGCGGCGCTGCCAATCCTGCGCCGCGTGCCGCAACGTGCGGCCATGGGAGAGAGCCAATGAAAATCGGTCACGCAATTCTTGCAAGCGGAGTCCTCGCGCTGTCGCTCGCCGCATGCGATCGTCAAAAATCCGCCGCGGAATCCGGCAGCGACGTTTCCAAGGCCGAGCAGGCCGCTTCGAAAGATGTCGCCGAAGCCAGCAAGAAGGCATCGTCGGAGGTCGCCGCTGCACAGCAGAAGCTCGACGCCGCGCGCGCCGAAGCATCCGCGGATGTCGCCAAAGCAAACGCGGACGCCGGCAGCAAGATCAACGACGCGACGACGACCGCGAACAAGGCCGAGCTCAGCGCGGACAAGGATGTGGCCGAGGTGCAGGCCAAGTCGTTCTCGAAGGAAGCGGAAGCTCGCTATGACGTTGCCATCGCCAAGGCCGACGCCGATCACAAGGTCGCGACCGAGAAATGCGAGTCGCTGCCATCGGCTGCGCAGGGTGACTGCAAGGACACTGCAGACGCCAATCTCAAGATGGCGAAGGCGCGCGCAACGAAGGACCGCGACGACGCGAAGGCGTCCGCTGAAAATCTCAAACGCTGATCATTGACGTTTTCGTGGCGCAGTGGTCGTGACGACGCAGCGGTCGTGACGATCGGATTTTCGTGGCGCGCACAATCGCGCGCCGCGAAATCCGCCACTTGAAACTCAGTGCGCGCCCGTCGTGACCGGCAAGCGGCCAGGCCGGCCAAGAAAATAGCCTTGGCCGTAAGGTACGCCGAGTGCTTTCAGGGACTCGAGCTCCGACTCCGTCTCGATGCCTTCGGCGACAATCGATGCCGAAGTGCCGCTCGCGAACGTCAGCAATGCGGCCGCCAGGCTCTGCTGTCGCAGACGCATATCAATGTTGTGCGTGATCGATTTATCGAGCTTTATCAGATCGGGTTCGAGGCGCAGCACGTGGCGCAGGCTGGCGAATCCGGCGCCTGCATCGTCGATGGCCAGACGCACTCCCATCGCGCGCAACGCGCGTGCGCGCTCGGCGAGCAGGACGTAGTCGTCGACGCTCGAGTGTTCGGTGATCTCCAGAACGATACGATCGCCGTCGTGACGGGTGCACAGCCGCGCGATTTCATCCGATGCGGCGGTTTCCGGCGAGACATTGATCGCTAGATAGATATCTCGCGGCAAGCTGGCGAGCGAGTGCAGCGCCTTTCGGGCGACGGCGATCTCGAGCTCGAAACACAAATCCGCCTGCAATGCATCATCGAACCAGCGATCGGGTGTTCGCGCGCTTCCTTCGGTGAAGCGAGCCAGCGCTTCGAAGCCAACCACGTTTCCTGCCTCGAGCGCGAACACCGGCTGGAATGCGATGTCGAATGCCTCACGTTCGATCACTCCGCGGATCAGCTTGCGCATCGTTTCGCGTTCGTCTTCGATCAGGCGATCCGCTTCGATCTTGCTGTTGAATGCGGCTTCGACCGACGCGTGATGCGCTGCGTGACTGATCGTCGCGCCGATCAACGTATTCAAAAGCTCCAGAGTCCGCACGTCTTCCGGCTGGTAGGCATCGACCCACGGCGCAACGACTTTCAGCACGCCGATGACCATGCCGCGGAACGGCAGCGGAGCGACCAGCATCGATCGAAGGCCAATGCGACGGCAAGCGCCAAGATCCACGCGCGAATCGGATTCGCAATCGTCGCATTGCAGAACGCGGCCGGTCTTGACGCAAAGACCCGACAAGCTGCCTTCGGCCTTCACGCGCATGCCGAGTTGCGAAGCGACGTTGCCGCTGGCGGACCAGTAGATCATCTCGTCGCCGTCGATCAGCTCGACCACCGCGCCGGTCGAATGCGTGAGTTCCTGTGCGCGCCGCGTCACGACGTCGACGACTTTATGCGGATCGAGTCCGGCCTCGACGATCTCGCCCTGCACCGAAATGACGCGCGAAAGCAGCGCGGCTTCGTCGAGCGGTTCGCGCGCGCGGCGCGCCGTCTGAAGACTCACGACGCGTGAAGACTTCGGAGATGACTTCATCGCAAGGCACTCCGTCGATGACGTGTGTGCATTTCGGCGGTGATCCCCTGTGAGCGCCCGGCACAATGCGGGCGCTCGCATGAACGCATCGTTCTCGTAGCGGCCTGAAGGAAACGTGAAGCCGGGCTCACTTGGCGAGCTGCTTTACTGTACTTTTTCAGAATTGCTCCTCCGAGACCGGTATTCGGCGTGGCGAGGCTCTGGTCTCGGGAATTTTGTAAAGGCTGAGTCTGGCTTCGACCGAGTTCGGCGCCGGTTACCGTTTCGTTACGAGTTCCTTCCGAATTTCAAGGCATGCGGACGAGAGGAGCGGCCGTTTTTCCACCACCGCTCGCGGGTATTTCTACTCAGGCCGCGTATTCGTCGCCGCGCGAAGGTGCAAAATCGGCCAAGGACAGAACCCCCGGCGGGAGTCATGGACGACGACGGGGACTTCACCATCAGGTCTTCCCGCCAAAAGGTTCCCGTTGCGCCAATCCCTCGTGGGAGATCGGTCATGCGCTTGACGCGCCTCCTTACTGCACTCGCGACTGCACTCGCGTGCGTTCTGCTCGGAACCTCGGCTGCGTCGCGCGCCGATCAGGAGCACGCGCATCCGGATTCGCGAACACGCAACGCGCCGACATCGTCCGGACCGAATCAACCGAGCCCTCTGCCCCACTTTCGGCCGAGCATCGTGCACAGCCAGTTCGGCGGACAGATCTTCGGCTTCGATATCGATCAGAACGGCGTCGAAGGCGTGCTCAGCGAAGCGCTGGCGCAGAACGATGGATCCGTGCTAACGGCAGTCGAAACATTCAACCAACAAACCGGCGAGATCATCAGGATCGTCGCGCAGACAACAAGTGACGCGGACGATTACATAACGCTTGGCGTCGTCGGCCAGGATATTGGGCTCGTCGAGTTCGAGCATGAAGTCAGTTTTCTGCATGTTGTGCGGACGTTTTCGTTCCTCGATCCGCTTTCGCTCAATCGATTCACCGGGCATTGGGACCCCCCGATCGATCAGGATCACCTCATCGAATCGGTGACCCGCAACCAGGGTTTGTCGCTGGCCGCGGTCTACGCCTACGACAACAGCGAGAACTTCCGACCGCAGGTATTCGAGACGGACGTGGCGACCAATACGTTCGGCCCTCTCATTACTTTGACCGATGAGAGCTTCCAGACCGGCCTCGTGCCCAAAGTCGCCTACAACCCGGCGACGAACAAGGCGCTGCTCGGCATCCAGACGATCGGCGATGCATTCATTGCGCCGACGTTCGCGCTGGTCGATCTTCAAGGCGGAGAAACGACCGTCTTCAGCGGCGTTGGCCTTGGCGACGTGAACGGTCTCGCCATCGATCCCGTCACCAAC
>DASYJJ010000054.1:0-3564 GCA_035996605.1 Rhodanobacteraceae bacterium | reverse complement strand
GGACGCGCGTGCGTTCGATGTATTGCTCGCCGAGCGCGCGCAACTCATCGCGGCTCATTCGCGCGAGCGCGTCGTGATACGTGGCCGGCTGCCCGTCCGCCGCGCTGCGTCGCAGTGCGCGCGTGATCGAAATGATCTCGGGAAGCTCCATCGTGCCTTCGACTAGCGAGTGGCTCGAAAGGATCTGTTCGATCAGCGTGGATCCGGCGCGCGGAAGCCCGACGATGAAGATCGGATCCGCCGCGGCACAGCCGGAATCCTTGCGCGCGCGAAAGAATTCCGGCGTGTACAGCCCGCGAGCGCGAGCGAGACGCGCGGTCGTATCGTCGGCGTGATACAGAATCTCGCGCAGTCGCAGCGTGTTGGCGTTCGCGTAGTGGCCGAACGAAGCCGCGTAATCGGCGCGGTCTTCGAGTGCCTTGCCGAGCGCGAACTCGAAGTGGAGACGATGCTCCGCAGCAAGCTCCTCGCGCGCGAGTGCATGCTGCATGCTGGTGATTTCGCCATCGTCGAAACGGAATGTCTTGAGATTGGCGAGGCTCCAGTAGGCCTCGCCGAAATCCGGATCAAGCGCGATGCAGCGGCGGTATGCGAGCACTGCGCGATCCGTGTGACCGGCGGTCTTCAGCGCATGCCCGTAGCTCAGCCACACGTGCGCGTGCTGCGATTGCTCGTCGAGCAATTCGGCATAGATCGCGATGGCAGGCTCGTAGTCGCCGGTGCGGCAGAGAACGGCTGCCTTCAGACTTCGCAAACTGGGATCAGCGGGTTCGTCAGCGAGCAGTCGATCGAGCTCGGCGATCGCCTCTGTAGGTTTGTTGAGCCGATGCAGCGCGACCGCGTAGTTGTAGCGCGCTTCCCGGAATCCGGGCGCGAGCTCCAGGCATCGCGTCAGCAAACGCTCCGCGTCCTCGGCGCGGTCCAGACGCATGGCGACTTCGGCCAGCATGCGGATCGCGACGACATCGGTCGGTGCGAGTTTCAGGCGGCGTCGCAGACGCGCTTCGGCCTCGGGGATCTCATGGGCGTGCAACGCGGCTGCCGCGGACATCAGCTCGGGATCGCGGACGGCGTGCAGGATGTGCTGCAGGTACGCATCCGAAGCGCCAGCGCGATCGCCCGCGGCAAGAAGCCGATCGGCCAATTCGCGCCAGACTTCCGGGCGCGCCTGATCCCCCGCGGTCTCGCGGCGCAATCGCGCGACGGAATCTTCGGATGGGCCGGTGACCCGCGCGGCAGCGCTCATGCGTCGTCTTGAATCCCCGCGTCAATGGCTCGAGGGATCCCTCCCGGAACATGGCGTTCGGTGGCCGCCCACGGGGCGGCTGCGTACGCCTGACGGCACAACTCCCGCCGGCACTGTCATTCAAGCGTTACCAGATTGTCAAACCGCGCGCGACGATCGCCGCGACTCGTTCACTGTTGGGCAGAGTCCAATCCGCGACGGCAGAAACCTGCGCGAAGGCCACGTCGTCGACCCGCGGCAGGGATTCGGTTGAAGACGGACGTCGACCGTGGCGATTCGAAACAAGTGCCACGCCCGGCGAGCGCGTGGCCCGGACTTGCAATTTTCCCCAAGACCCGCAATCTGCCATATCGCCAAGGGTTTTCGGGTTTGTTCGATATGCCGATTTACGAATTCGAGTGCACCGAATGCAGCGAGATGTTCGAGCGCCTGCAAAAACTTTCGGATCCCGATCCTTCGGTCTGCCCGAAGTGCGGCGCTGCACGCGTCAAGAAACGTCTCACCGCACCCGCGTTCCGCCTTGCCGGCAGCGGCTGGTACGAAACCGATTTCAAGAAAGACGGCGATCGCAAGCGCAATCTCGCGGGCAAAGACAAGGACGATGCGCCGAAGGCCGACGCGAAGGCCGATACCGCAGAGTCGAAACCGAAGTCGGACGACGCCAAGGCCAAACCCGAAACCAAGGACGCCAAGGCCCCAGCGCCGGCGTCGCCGAAGCCAGCGGGAACCGCCAGCGCCTGACCCTCGCGGTTTCCCGTCTTTGCCGTCCGTTCATGGGCCTCGTCTAGACTGGCCGCGCGTTTCCAAGTCAGTCAATCGGGGAGAAGCCATGTTGAAAACACTGAGCGTTATTGCGGCTCTGTCGTTGTCCACGGGAGCGGCAATAGCGGCGCCCGCGCCGACGGCGTCGCTCGCAACCTTCGTCAATACCACCGCCGTCGCGCAGTACGGCGGCGAATGGCGACCCGGACCCGGTTGGGACCGGGACATCGACGTGCGTTGTGCGAGCGGCGGCTACAACTACAACATGTGCCAGGTCGACACCGGTCGCGGCAGCAGCGTGTCTCTCGTGCGCCAGGTCTCCAATACGCCTTGCGTCGAAGGGCGCAACTGGGGCTGGAATCGTGCAGGAATCTGGGTCAATGGCGGCTGCGAAGGCATCTTCCGCGTGCAGCGGCGCTGGGCCGGCGGTCCGCCACCCGGGCCGGGTCCAGACGGTCCGTGGCGTCCGGGTCCCGGTTGGGACACGAGCATCAATGTGCGCTGCGCAAGCGGCGGCTACAACTACAACATGTGCCAGGTCGATACCGGCCGCGGTGGCCGCGTCTACATTTCTCGTCAGATCTCCAAGACATCGTGCGTCGAAGGACGGACCTGGGGCTGGAATCGCGCCGGCGTCTGGGTCGACGGCGGATGCGAAGCGATTTTCACCGTGGAGCGTCGCTGGCGCTAAGCGCGGCGTCGGGTAAGACCGCGGACCGGCTCGCCGTTGCGGCGAGCCGGTCGCGTGTTACGCCACGAATCGAATCTGCATCGAATCGGATCTGCCTCGTCAATCGAATCCATTGGCGAAGACGACATCGTTCACCGATCCGTATTCGTACGCGCCGAAATCGTACGGCGTCGTCGTCGAGTTGAACACGTACGGGCGCGATCCGCCGTCGAGATCGTAGAGCGGCGCGGGATCGTCCGGATCCGTGCTCGCCGCGGAGCGGTCGACCGCTTCGGAATCGAAGAGGATATGGAAGTCGCCGTTCGCCGGATCGACGAATTGCGGGTCGCCGTTCTGCACGTTGGCGCCTGAGCCCGATCCGAGCGCCGTGCCGAACGTCAGCATGATGTCGCGCACGCTCAGCGAAACGCCATTGCCGATCGTCTCGAAAGAATCACCGGGTGAATCGGCGATGTCGTTGAAAAGCTCGACCAGCGCCGGGGTCAGCGGCGAGAACACGACCTCCGGTCCGCCAACCGTATTGTTCGCGATCGTGCTGTTGGCGATGTGCGTCGTCGATTGCGGCGTCGCGATCAGATCGCTGCTGACGTCGTTGGACGCGATCAGGCTGCCGTCGATCCAGACGTACGATGCCGACGCGAAGATGAGCTGCCCGGCGAGATTGTCGCGGATATAGCCGCGTTCCATGTCGAAAGCGGATACCGCGCCGCCGGAACCGTACAACGAGATCAGGTCGCCCGATATGGGCGGGCGTTGGTGATTGCGGATCGAATTGCAACCGACGTCGGGCGCGCACATGGGTATCGAGTCGCCTGGCTTGGATTGCTCCATGCGCAGCTCAGTCTCGACTGCGCCTCCACCTGAT
>DASYJJ010000053.1:0-1927 GCA_035996605.1 Rhodanobacteraceae bacterium | reverse complement strand
GTCAGCTCGTTGATCTGAGGCGCGCGATTGCCTCCGACGACCGACAGCGGGAGCTGCTGGACTGCGACGTCGACCTGCTCGCTCGGATTCGTGCCGAAGAAAAGAACGTCATTCGCTTCGCTACCGTCATTCCCATGCGCTACGACGCGCGCGTAGACGGCGTTCGGATACTTTGCCGCATCAAACTCCGCGGCGTAGGGCGGTGATTTAACGGTCGCGATCGTTTCCTCGCCGATGAAAAAATCGACGGCCGTAATACCGAGCTGCTGGGGTTTGACGACCGTCGCTTCCAGTGCTCCTCGGTTCGCGTGCAATCGAATACGAAACGGTGGTTTCGGATCATTGACCACCATCTCGTCTTCGCCGGCCACATTTCCCTGAGCGTCGTAGCCCACAACGCGGATCCGCAGCCGGCGGAGATACTCGCCGACCTTCACCGGCAGCACGATGAACTTGCCGCTTCCCTCCGAGTACTTAACGCCGTTGATGAACAGCGCCACGCGCACGACCGGCTCGCTCGTTTGAATGGACACGGGGAGATCGCCGTAGACCAGCGACGCCGGCTTCTGCGTAATCTGCACGCTCTGCGCGAGTGCGGCGTGTGCGGCCAGAAAAAGGAGAACCGGGAGGAATCGTCTCACGTCGCGATCAACGTGAAATCCTTCTCAAGGTTTCCGCCGTCCTTTCCGGTCACCTGATCGATCGTGCACTGACGCGGCTTTTTTTCCGGCCGCCAGCGCAGAAACTTTGAGCCATGGCGAAAGCGGCCCTGCGAGAAATAGTCATATTCCACTTCGCAGACCAGCTCCGGCCGCACCGGCTCCCACTGTCCGCTCTTCTCAGTTGCCCATCGCGAAGGCCCGCCGGGAACGCGCACCTCAAACGGGTTCTCACCTCGCAGCGCTTCGAGTTGTTTGGTCAAGGCTTCGCGATCATCTTTGCGAATGGACGACGAGTGTCCGATGTGCACGAGCCGCCCTTGGTCGTCGTACAAGCCAAGGAGCAGCGATCCGACGCTGGTCGTCCCTTCGAGATAGCGGAAGCCGCCGACGACGCAGTCCGCGGTCTTGAGGTGCTTGACCTTGACCATCCCTTCGCGATCACCGGAGTGGTACGGCTCGCCGAGTCGTTTGGCCATGACGCCGTCGAGTCCGATGTCGCCGAATTTGTTGAACCAGTCATTTGCCAGTTTGCGCTCGGTCGTCGCCGGCGAGAGGCGGATCAGCGAGCCTTCCGGCACGCTGACGAAGAAACGCTCCAGGTGATCCCGCCGCGCTTCGATCGGCTTATCGGCGATCGACTTTCCATTGATTACGAGCAGATCGAAGGCGAAGTAGTTTGCGGGCGTCTCCGAGGCCAGCCTGCGAATGCGCGACTCAGCAGGATGGATGCGTTGCAACAGATGGTCGAACGAGAGCCGCCCTTCGGCCGGCACGACGATCTCGCCGTCGATCACGAATTCTTTCTGCCGCAGCGCGCGCATCCCCTCGACGACCTCGGGGAAGTAGCGGCCCAGAGGCTGCCCGGCTTTCGACTGAATGGCCACGTCGTCGCCGTTCCGAAACACGATGGCGCGAAACCCGTCCCATTTCGGCTCGAACTGCCATTGATCGCCGTCAGGAATCTTGTCGGCGCGTTTCGCCTCCATCGGCGGATAAGGCGGGTTGATGGGGAGATCGAGCTTCGGGAATCCTTGAGCGTCGATCTTCGGAGCGCGTTTTGTCGTAGCCATGATCCTCTTCCTATCATCCCTGGCGGCGGCTTCCAAGATGCCCGGCGTTCAGGGGACCGATGAGAACGTTCTCAGTCCTGCCGGGTTTCGGCGGCTCAGGATCCCAGCCGCCGCGACCAACGCCGGCCATAATCCGTAAAACACGACTGCCGCGCCAGCCGGCCTCTTCGCCAGCGGATAACCCGGATATGTTGA
>DASYJJ010000052.1:0-1769 GCA_035996605.1 Rhodanobacteraceae bacterium | reverse complement strand
GCCGATGAGGGCAGCAGCGACTTGCGTGGCTCAGCGCGTTCGATCGCAGGTTTTCATCTGCGTGATGCGTTGGCGGAGGTCGATGCGCGATGTCCTGGAATGATTGCGCGATTCGGTGGCCACGCGATGGCCGCGGGTTTGTCGCTCTCGGCCGAGCATCTTGAGCGCTTCGCTGCGGAATTCGACGCGGTCGCACGGAGCCGTCTCGATGCGGACCTCCTGGAGCGCGTGTTGTGGAGCGACGGCGAGCTCGGTCCCGGCGATCTCTGTTTCGATCTCGCGCTCGCGCTGCGTTATGCCGGTCCGTGGGGACAGGCGTTTGCCGATCCTGCGTTCGACAACGTGTTCTCCGTCGAATCCTGGCGTCTCATCGGCGATGCGCACATGCAACTGCGCGTGCGCATCGATGGACGCGCTGAACCGCTCGATGCGGTGATGTTCGACGCGGGCGACTCGATGCCGCCGCCCGCGCAGCTTCGCGCGCTCTATCAGCTTGAAGTCGACGAGTGGAACGGCAACGAGCGACTGCGCTTGCTCGTCCGGCACATCGAGGCGGTTTGAGTCATCGCGGTGTCTGCTGCGCGCGTCTTGTCAGGACTCGCCGGCATGCGGTCGATCAGGTATCGAGCGTCGCCTGCATGGTGATTTTGGCGTTCAGGACCTTGGACACCGGACAACCGGCTTTGGCCTCGTTGGCGATGCGTTCGAACGTCGCCGCATCCGTGCCGGGCACTTTCGCATTCAGGGTCAGGTGCGATGCGGTGATCGCGAACCCTTCGCCGACCTTGTCGAGCGTTACTTCGGCGCGGGTCCGGATGTAGTCCGGCTTGAGGTTGTTCTGGCCGAGCATCAGCGAGAGCGCCATCGAAAAACAGGCGGCGTGCGCGGCGCCGATCAACTCCTCGGGGTTGGTGCCAGGTCCGTCCTCGAAGCGCGATTTGAAGCCGTACGGCGCGTTCTTGAGGACGCCGGTTTCTGTCGATATCGTTCCGCCGCCGTCTTTGATGCCACCTTTCCATTCCGCCGATCCGCTCTTCTTCATGGGAATCTCCCTTTGTGGAATACCGCAAATTCGCTGGATGACCGAACTCGAACGATACCTCGCGGGATGTTAAACGCGGCGAAACACGCGGCGAGCTGATCAGCGGGGCCTCGCGATGAAGATCGCGTTCGCAGGGGCGCGATGTCGAGCCGCCGCAGGTTCATCTGGCACGGCGCTTGCTACCTCTTCATCGCACGCACTTGAAACTGCGGACGATTCCGCAAGGTCGTGCAAGTGGATGGCTTTACATGCTCGTTCCGCAAACCCTGTTGGTGATGGAAGTCGAAACCACTCAGTCACGCTTCGTCGAACGCATTTTTCGACTGCGCACTCTCGGGCTCGGGCTCGGATTCCTGGTCGTCGCCGGCGTCTTCTCCGAAAACGGCGCCCAGCCCTGGATGTGGTCGCTGCTGGCGATCGACGCGTTCCTCTGGCCGCAGCTGGCGCGTCGGCTTGCTCTTGAAAGCGCCGACCCCGAACGTGCCGAGATCAACAATCTGCTGCTCGATACGGCGATGGGCGGCGTCTGGATCGCACTGATGCGGTTCAATCTCGTTCCGAGCGCGCTTTTGCTGGTGATGCTCGCGACGGACAAGATCAGCGTCGGTGGCTGGCGGCTACTTGGTCGCGCGACCGCGCTGCAACTGGTCGTATGCGCGGTGACAGCTGCCGCCAATGGATTTGCATTTCAGCCCGAGAGTTCGACACGTGCGATCCTCTTTTCGTT
>DASYJJ010000051.1:0-5749 GCA_035996605.1 Rhodanobacteraceae bacterium | reverse complement strand
CCGCGATCGCGGCTTCGACATAACGCCCGCCGATCGCGGCCACGATCGCGTAGAAACCGGCGAACATCGCGCCCGTCGTGAACAGGTTAGGCAACAGGTAGATACCGCGCGGTGGTTTACGGGCGCCGGCTGTCGACGGGTCCATGTTCGGGATGCTCTGATCCGGTGAATCCACTGTGAAATCGCCTGAGAAGAGTGTACCTGATCGCTGTTTTGTGGCGCTTTTGCTTGTGTCGTGCCGCGACTGGTGCTATCCAGTGCGGCACGACCAAGGCGCAGCCCCGAGCGCCGGACCGCGTATGCGGAGGACGAACATGAAAGCCCCATTGCTCCTGCTGGTGCTGCTTGCCGCCGGTGCCTCGGCGTCGGCCGCGCAGGTCTATGCCTGGACCGACGCGAACGGCACCCGGCACTTCTCCGATTCGCCCCCGCCCGCCAGCGCGAACGCCCAGAAGATCAAGGTCCGCGGCAGCCTTACCTCGACCGAAGACGCCGCAGCCCCTCAAGTCATCGCGGATGCGACGCCTAAGGCCCCCGATGCTCCGGTCACGGCCAGCAATCCCAACAAGCCGCTGGTGGACAGTCCCGAGAACCGGGCAAAGCAATGCCAGCTCGCGCGTTCCAATCTTGCCCTTCTGCAGACGAACTACCAGGTCAGCGCGCCGCAGGGCGAAGACGGCAAGGCGCAGGTGCTGGACGACGGCGGCCGCAAGCAGGCCATCGATCGCGCGGCGGACCAGGTCTCGTTCTACTGCAAGTAAGCGAAGGCGCGTCATGCGGCGCCTGTTCTCGGCTGCGGCTTCGACTCGAGGTCGCGGCACACTCCTTGTGATGATCGTGCTGGCGTTGATCGCCTGCATTGGCACGTGGTGGTATTTCGCACCGGGCTCGATGCCCGGATGGCTTGCTCGCGCGCTGCCGGCGTCGCCGACGCTCGGACCGCCGATGTACAAATGGCGCGATGAGAAGGGCCGGCTTCACGTCACCGACCAGCCGCCGTCTGATCGTCCCTACGAAACCCTGCGCTACGATCCGAACACGAACGTCGTGCCGAGCGGCCCGTCGCCGTAGCGTCGACGCAAGTAAATCCAACACTTGCCTGGTTCCTCATTCCGGCCAAGACCGGAATCCAGTTTTTCATCGTGCGCGTCGAGAACCAAGACCTGGATTCCGGCCTTGGCCGGAATGAGGAGAAGGTGATTCAGCGGTTCGCGCTCCCCGGCGCCGCACAAGGCTGCTGTTAGAATCCGCGGCCCCCGATTGCATCGAGCGTCATCCATGCGTCTTTCGCGTTTCCATCTCGCGACCGTCAAGGAAGTTCCGGCTGACGCCGAAATCGCCAGCCATCGGCTCATGCTGCGCGCAGGCATGGTGCGCAAGCTCGCCGCCGGCATCTACACATGGGGCCCGCTCGGCTTGCGCGTGCTGCGCAAGGTCGAAGCGGTGGTCCGCGAGGAAATGAACCACGCCGGCGCGGTCGAGCTCCTGATGCCTTCGGTGCAACCGAAAGAACTTTGGGACGAAACCGAGCGCTGGGAAAAATTCGGCGGACAACTCCTCAAGATCAAGGACCGCAAGGATGCCTGGTACTGCTACGGGCCGACGCACGAGGAAGTCATCACCGATTTCGCGCGCAACGAGTTGAAGAGTTACCGCCAGCTTCCGGTGAACTTCTATCAGATCCAGACCAAGTTCCGCGACGAGATCCGCCCGCGCTTCGGCGTGATGCGCGCACGCGAATTCCTGATGAAGGATGCCTATTCGTTCCATCTCGATCAGGCCGATCTCGCGCGCGAATACCGCAACATGTACGACACCTACGCGCGCATCTTCACGCGGCTCGGTCTCGCGTTCCGTGCGGTGCAAGCCGACACCGGCGCGATCGGCGGCAACGCGAGCCACGAATTCCAGGTCCTCGCCGATTCCGGCGAAGACGCGATCGCGTTTGCGACAGCATCGGATTACGCCGCCAACATCGAGATGGCCGAAGCCGTAGCGCCGGCGCAAGCGCCCGCAGAACCCGCAGCCGCGCTCGAGCGCGTCGCCACGCCGACGCAGAAAACCATCGAGGAAATCTGTGCGTTCTTGAAGGTCGACGCGAAGCAATGCGTCAAGACAATCATCGTGCGCGGCAAAGACGGCCTCGTAGCGCTGTGCGTTCGCGGCGATCACGAGATCAACGAAGTGAAGGCTGCCAAGCTCGCGGAGTTGCCGGGCGAATCGGCGCTCGCAGACGAGAGCGCAATCCTCGCCGTCACGGGCGTACGGCCCGGTTTCATCGGGCCGGTGGGCCTGCCGGAATCGATTCCCGTCATCGTCGATCGAAGCGCAGCGGCAATCGCCGATTTCGTCTGCGGCGGCAACCAGGACGGAACACACTACCGCGGCGCGAACTGGAACCGCGACGCGCGCATCACGCGGATCGCCGACATCCGCAAGATCGTCGAGGGCGATCCGTCACCCGACGGTGCGGGCACGCTGAAGATCGCGCGCGGCATCGAGGTCGGCCACGTTTTCCAGCTGGGACAGAAATACGCCGAGGCGATGGGCGCGAGCGTGCTCGACGATGGCGGCAAGAACGTAGTGATGCACATGGGCTGTTACGGCATCGGCGTCAGCCGCATCGTCGCCGCGGCGATCGAACAGAACCATGACGCTGCCGGCATCGTCTGGCCGGAACCGATGGCTCCGTGGCGTGTCGTGATCTGTCCGATCAATGCACACCAGAGCGCGCTGGTGCGCGAGGAAGCGGAGCGTCTTTACCAGGAATTCCTCGACGCCGGAATCGACGCCGTGCTGGACGATCGCGGACTCCGGCCGGGCCCGATGTTCGCGGACATCGAGCTGATCGGCATTCCGCATCGCGTGGTGGTGAGCGAGCGTGGTCTTTCCGCCGGGACGTTCGAATATCGGCGTCGCAATGAGTCGGAGAACCGTTCGCTCGCACGCGCCGAATTGCTCGAGGCGTTGGCGTAGTTCGAAGTTCGCACGTTCGCGCGTGCTGGCGCTTGCGCAATGGCCCGGCAATCACTTCGCGCGGCGTGCGAGTCCGCGCAGGCGTCCAATGGCTCCGCCAATCCAGCCGAAACTCTTGACGCGGCCAAACAGGCCTCCGAGCTTGCCCGCGGCGGTATAGGCGCGGCGCAACTCCGCGAGCTCGACATCGCGGCTGTCGCTGATGCGGTTTTCCCAGCGCCGCTTGATTTGCTGCTGCTGCACTTTCGAGCGCAGCTGCTTGCGATACGCTTCGGGCAGGTCCTCGCGCAGCAGCGTGTTCGGTTCGCGGACGAGATACCGACCGATCTGCTCATACAGCGCTTCGTCCACCTGCGACGACACGAGCGATTTCACCGTCGTATCGAAACCGTCGAAATTGCTGAAGCTCATTCGCAGCGCGCCGCTCTCGGCATCGGCGTGAAATTGCGCGGCGAGCGGAATGCGTCCTTTCGCACGGAATGTCGCCGCGGCTACATCGCCGGCCGCGTCTTTGCGCGGCGCGACCATGCCGCCGATGCGATGACGCTGAAAAAAGCCCGAAACCGCACGGAGGCGGCTCGCGCCTTCGACTTCCACGGTCGGGCATTCCTCGCTCGCGATGGCGCAGGAGAAATCGAGTGAAATTTCGCGCGACGAAGGTTGCTTGTCGTCGCCGAGTCGATAGTCGTGCTCGATGTAGCCGACAATTTCCCCGTATCCGGGCACGTGATAGTGAAGCGCATTGCGCGGTCGCAGCGCCTTGAGTTTGAGGATCAGCTCGCTGAGAAACGCATGCAGCGCATCCAGCGCGGGCTCCAGATGCTCGCGATAGGTCGCTTCGCGCTCGACCTTGCGCCGCGTGGACTCGTCGCCGGCGATGGCGCGCTTCTGCGCTTGCTGTTCGAGCTCATCGAGCAATCCCACCGCGTTTCCCCCGTTCCGCGTCGCGCGATTCCGTTCCCTGACGCCCGAAAGACTCAGCCCTTCCACATACGAACAGTCTGATTATCTCGAGCGGATTGCGAGGATTCTTGAGGTTGGATGCCCCATAACCCGCGATTTCGCGCGACCTTAATAGCAGCGGGCGGCTCAAGCAAGCGGGAGCCAGTCGACGATACCGGCAATCGCGAGTCGTTTTTCGGTGACCAACAGCACAAATGTCCGCATTGCGCGTTTGCACGCTGGCCGCATTTGGCCGAGCCCTTATAATTCGCCGAGCGGCGCGCGCCGCACGGTGAAGCGGATTGCGACAAGCCAGGGGATCGCACGCACGTATGAACAAGCCCATCTGGGAACCGAGCACGGAACGCATCGAGCGCGCAAACATGAACCGCTTCATGCGCTTCGTGCGCGAGAGCGTAGGCAACGAGGACATCCGCCGTTATGCGCCGCTCTATGACTTCTCGGTGCGCTGTCCGGAGAAGTTCTGGCCGCTGGTGTGGGAATTCTGCGGCATCCGCGCGTCGGGCGATTTCACGCCGGTGCTCATCGACGGCGACAAGATGCCGGGCGCGCGCTGGTTTCCGCAGGTGCGGCTCAACTTTGCCCAGAACCTGTTGCGTCACAAGGACGATCGCATGGCGATCGTGTTCCGCAACGAGTGGGATCACCGCCGCGAACTGAGCTACGCGGACCTTCACGCTGAAGTCGGTCGCGTCGCGCACGCGCTCGAGGAATCCGGAGTCGGTGTCGGTGACCGCGTCGCGGGATTCATGCCGAACATTCCGGAAACGGTGATTGCGATGCTGGCGTCGGCGTCGCTCGGCGCAACCTGGTCTTCGTGTTCGCCCGACTTCGGCGTAAACGGCGTCGTCGATCGTTTCGGCCAGATCGCGCCGAAAGTGCTCTTCACCGCGGATGCTTACGGCTATGGCGGCAAGCGCTTCGATTGCCTTGGCAAGATCCGCAGTGTTCTCGCCGAGATTCCGAGCATCGAGAAACTCGTCGTCGTGCCCTATTCCGGCGACGCGCTGCGTCTTGAAGGTCTGCGCAACGCGATTTCGTGGCCCGAATTCACGGGCGATGGCGAGCATCCGCTGACGTTCGAGATGCTGCCGTTCGATCACCCGCTCTACATCATGTATTCGTCCGGCACGACGGGCGTGCCGAAATGCATCGTGCACGGCGTGGGCGGCACGCTGATCCAGCACCTGAAAGAGCTCGTGCTGCACACGGACATCAAGCGCGAGGATCGTCTTTTCTATTACACGACCTGCGGCTGGATGATGTGGAACTGGCTCGTGTCGGGGCTCGCGGTCGGCGCAACGCTGGTCCTCTACGACGGATCGCCTTTCCATCCGGACGGCAATGCGTTGTGGGATCTTGCCGACGACGTTGGCATCAGCGTGTTCGGCACCAGCGCGAAGTGGATCAGCGCAACTGAGAAGGCTGGCGTCAAGCCGATCCAGACCCACAAGCTCCTGCAGCTGAAGACGATCCTCTCGACGGGCTCGCCGCTCGCGCCGGAGAGTTACGACTACGTCTACCGCGACGTCAAGGAACGCGTGCTGCTTGCGTCGATCTCCGGCGGCACCGACATCGTTTCGTGCTTCGGTCTCGGCAATCCGCTGCTGCCGGTTTATCGCGGCGAATTGCAGTGTCGCGGGCTCGGCATGAAGGTCGAAATCCTCGACGACGAAGGCAACTCCGTGCGCGAAGAAAAGGGTGAGCTCGCCTGCACCGCGCCGTTTCCGTCGATGCCCGTGTTCTTCTGGAACGATGCGGATGGCGAGAAATACCGCAACGCATATTTCGCGCGCATTCCGAATGTGTG
>DASYJJ010000050.1:0-1795 GCA_035996605.1 Rhodanobacteraceae bacterium | reverse complement strand
ATATCACGAGATTTCATTCTTGTGGAAATTCCATGCGGTGCATCATTCGGCAAAGACGATGGACTGGCTGGCCGGTTCGCGCCAGCACGTTTTCGAGATCATCGCGACACGCGCGCTCGTGCTTGCGCCGCTGTTCGTGCTCGGTTTCAGCGAGGCAGTGATCAACACCTACATCATCATCGTCGGCTTCCAGGCCGTGCTGAATCACGCGAACGTGCGCGTGCCGTGGGGACCGCTCAGATATCTGATCGTGACGCCGGATTTCCATCATTGGCATCACTCGTCCGACACCGAAGCGATCGACCGCAACTACGCGGCGCACTATGCGTTTCTCGATTATCTGTTCGGGACGGCGGTGAAGTCGGAGAAGCGGTTGCCCGATAGATATGGTGTTGTCGGCGATTACATGCCGGATGGATGGGTTGCGCAGCAGGCGTTTCCGTTTAGGGCGAAGCCCGTCGTTTAAGGCGGGACGCTCGCCGATCCAGATTCCGGCGGGCGGATGAGGGCGATTGCGGCTGCTACAATTCCGCTCTTTTCCCGACGCCTCTCGAGCGGCCGCCGCCATGTCAGCACCCGCCACAGCCCTTTCCCCCACGATCGACCGCGACTACACCCTCGAACACAAATACACCCGCACGACGGGACGCATTTATCTTTCCGGCGTCCAGGCGCTCGTGCGCCTGCCGCTGATGCAGCAGATGCGCGACCGCGCGGCCGGGCTCAACACGGCCGGCTTCATCTCCGGCTATCGCGGCTCGCCGCTCGGCGGTTTCGATCTGGAACTGTGGAAGGCGAAGAAGCACCTGAAGGCGTCCAACATCGAATTCATACCGGGCCTCAACGAGGATCTCGGCGCGACGATGGTGTGGGGCACGCAGCAGGCGAATCTTTTTCCGGGCGCGAAATACGACGGCGTGTTCGCGATGTGGTACGGCAAGGGTCCGGGCGTGGATCGTTGCGGCGATGTGTTCAAGCACGGCAACGCGGCCGGCACTTCGAAGAATGGCGGCGTGCTTGCGCTTGCGGCGGACGATCATGCGTGTCGCTCATCGACATTGCCGCACGGATCGGAGCTCGAGTTCGTTTCGGCGATGATGCCGGTGCTGAATCCCGCGGGCGTGCAGGACATTCTCGACATGGGCCTGCTCGGCTGGGCGATGTCGCGCTTCACGGGACGCTGGGTCGGTTTCAAGACGATCGCTGAGACGGTCGAATCGAGCGCGAGCGTCCTCGTCGATCCGCATCAGCTCGACATCGTCGTGCCGA
Source organism: Rhodanobacteraceae bacterium (assembly GCA_035996605.1). Classification (GTDB taxonomy): domain Bacteria; phylum Pseudomonadota; class Gammaproteobacteria; order Xanthomonadales; family Rhodanobacteraceae; genus Dokdonella_A. The sequence goes on along the minus strand of DASYJJ010000050.1, from coordinate 526 downwards.
CCGATTTCGCGCTGCCGCCGGGCGGTCTCAACATCCGCTGGCCCGATCCGCCGCTCGATCAGGAAATGCGGCTGCACAGGTACGCAGTGCAAGCCGCGATCGCGTTCGCACGCGCGAACGGCATCGATCGCGTCGTCATCGATTCGCCGCGTGCGCGGCTAGGCATCGTGACGACCGGCAAGAGCTACCTCGACGTGCTGCAGGCGCTCGAATACCTCGGCATCGGCGCCGAAGAAGCGCGCGACATCGGCGTGCGCGTCTACAAGGTCGGCATGACGTGGCCGCTTGAACCCGTCGGCATCCGCGAGTTTGCGCGCGGGCTTGAGGACATCGTCGTCGTCGAGGAGAAACGTTCCTTCATCGAATCGCAGCTGAAGGAGCACATGTACAACTGGGATCACCACACGCGTCCGTCGATCGTCGGCAAGTACGACGAGGCGGGCGAGTGGGTGCTGCCTTCGACAAGCGAGCTCACGCCCGCGATGATCGCGAAGGTGATCGCCGCGCGTTTGAAGCGCTTCTTCAC
>DASYJJ010000049.1:0-4215 GCA_035996605.1 Rhodanobacteraceae bacterium | reverse complement strand
ACCAATCCACCGCCGCTTCGAGTCGATGAGATCGCGGAAGCGATTCAGTTCCTGCAATGGCTGCTTGCCGATAATTTTACTTTTCTCGGAGTGCGCGACTACGCCGTCGATGGCCAGACTCTCAAACCCGATTTCGACAGTGCGCTTGGCATCATGCGTTCACGCGAACTTCGCGTGCTCAAACGCGGCAGCGAACTCCTGGAAATTACGCCGGAGATCATGGCCTTTCTGAAAGAGCCGCGGCTTTTGATCATCGCCAAGGCCAATATCCACGCGCGCGTGCATCGACGCGTCTATCTCGACTATATCGGAATAAAGCGCTTCGATACGTCGGGCAAACTCATCGGCGAACATCGCATCATCGGGTTGTTTACGTCGACCGCTTACACACGCACTGCCCACAGCATTCCATATCTGCGACGCAAGATTGCCGCAGTGGAGCAGCGCGCCGGTTTTGATCCGAGCAGTCATTCGGGCAAGGCGCTGGCGAATGTGCTGGAGCACTATCCGCGCGACGAATTATTTCAGATCGATGAAGACACGCTCGATCAGTTTGCGCTCGCGATCCTGCAACTTGACGAGCGCCCGCGCGTACGCGTGCTCGCGCGCCGCGACCGCTTCGACCGTTTTGTGTCGGTTCTGGTGTACGTGCCGCGCGAACGCTACGACAGCCAAATTCGCGCGAAGATCGGCGCCTATTTGGCGAGCGCTTTTGTCGGGCGTGTTTCGGCCTTCTATCCGTTTTTCCCGGACGAAGGACCGCTGGTGCGGGTGCATTTCATTATCGGCCGCTCCGGCGGCGCGACGCCTGCGGTGGCGCGCGAGACGCTCGAACACGAGGTTGCGGCCATCATCCGCACCTGGAGCGACGGCCTCACTCAGGCATTGGCGCTGGTCAATCCGCCGGACAAGGCACGTGCGCTCTTCAATCGTTATCGCGACGCGTTCTCCGAAGGGTTCCACGAGGCTTATACGCCGGCTGTTGCGGCCGGCGACATCCGCGTCATCGAAGGCCTCTCTGAACAACGGCCGCTCGGCGTCGACTTTCATCACCGGCTCGAAGAAGAGCAACGCGCGGTCGGCCTGAAAGTCTGGTCTTTTGCGCGGCCTTTGCCGCTGTCTGAACGCGTGCCTGTGCTGGAAAACATGGGCTTTCGCGTGGTGGACGAACGCACCTATCACATTGAACCCAAAGACGGCGCCGGCGCATGGTTCCACGACATGCTGCTGGAGCGCGCAGATGGCGGCATGATCGAACTCGAAGGCGGGAAGGCGAGACTTGAAGCGGCCTTCCTGATGGTGATGCGCGGCGCTGCGGAGAACGATGGCTACAACGCGCTAACGCTGCACGGCGATATCGCCTGGCGCGATGTTGCGCTGATCCGCACGTTGTCGCGCTTTCTGCGCCAGATTCGCGTGCCCTTTTCGCAAGACTACATGTGGACGACACTGGTCAAACATGCCGGCATCGCCGCTAACATTGTCGAACTGTTTCATGCCCGGTTCGATCCGCGCACGGAGGCCGGCCGTGACGAAAAACAGGGTGCGATTGTCGCGCGCATCGAAGAGGAATTGCAAAAGGTCGAAAGTCTCGACGAGGACCGCATCCTGCGCCGTTTCGTCAACACTGTGCAGTCGGCAATCCGCACTAATTTCTTTCAGACCGATTCGAATGCACAACTGAGACCATTGATCTCGGTCAAGTTCGAGAGCCGCAAGCTTTCCGATCTGCCGTTGCCGCGACCACTCTACGAGATATTCGTCTATTCGCCGCGCGTGGAAGGCGTGCACATGCGCTTCGGCAAGGTGGCGCGCGGCGGAATACGCTGGTCTGATCGGCCGCAAGATTTCCGCACCGAGATTCTCGGTCTCGTAAAAGCGCAACAGGTCAAGAATGCGGTCATCGTGCCGGTCGGCGCGAAGGGTGGCTTCGTCCCGAAGCTGGTGCCGAAAGGCGCGACGCGCGAGATCGTGCAGGCTGAAGGTGTCGCAACTTATAAACTGTTCATTTCAACGCTGCTCGATATCACCGACAATATCGGCCCGGACGGCGCGATCATTCCGCCCGCAAACGTGGTTCGTCACGAAGGCGACGATCCCTATCTCGTTGTCGCTGCCGATAAAGGCACTGCAACCTTCTCCGATATCGCCAACGGGATTTCTGTCGAGCACGACTATTGGCTGAGCGATGCCTTCGCGTCCGGCGGCTCTGCCGGTTACGACCACAAAGCCATGGGAATAACGGCGCGCGGGGCCTGGGAAGCGGTGAAGCGTCACTTCCGTGAAATGGACGTCGATATTGGCAAAACGCCGTTTACAGTTGTCGGAGTCGGCGACATGTCGGGCGACGTGTTCGGAAACGGTATGTTGCGCGAAGATACGATCCGTTTGGTGGCGGCTTTCGATCATCGCGATATTTTCATCGATCCAAATCCCGATCCGACGATAGGCTTTGTCGAGCGCAAGCGTCTTTTCGCGCTGCCGCGCTCGAGTTGGCAGGATTATGACAAGGGATTGCTTTCCATCGGTGGCGGAATTTATCCGCGTTCGTCGAAGGAAATCCGCCTGAGCAAAGAGGCGCGCAAACTGCTTGGCGTTGGGGAAGCCGTGACGCCGCAAGATTTAATGAAAGCGATCCTGAAGGCGCACGCCGATCTTTTGTTTTTTGGCGGTATTGGCACCTACATCCGCGCGTCGAGTGAAGGCGACGACGCGGCCGGTGACCGCGCCAATGATGCGATCCGCGTTACCGGGGCCGACCTCAATTGCAAGGTGATCGGCGAGGGCGCCAATCTCGGTATGACCCAGCGCAGCCGCATTGAGGCTGCTCAGCGTGGAATTCGCCTCAACACCGACGCGATAGACAATTCCGCCGGCGTCAACACGTCCGACGTCGAAGTTAATATCAAGATCGCACTCAGTGGCCCGATCCGCTCCGGCGTGCTCACGATGGAGGCGCGTAACGTTCTGCTCGCCGAAATGACGGACGAGGTCGCGCGGCTTGTCCTGCGCAACAACTACCAGCAGACGCTGGCGCTCTCGCTGGCGCAGCGGCGCGGCTTGGAGGATCTCGGTTTCCAGCAGCGACTGATGCAGACGCTGGAGCAACGCGACGAGCTCAACCGCAGCGTGGAATTCCTGCCGGACGAGATGGTGATTGCCGAACGGCGGAAGCGCAATGTTGCACTCACCCGGCCGGAACTCGCCGTGCTGCTCGCTTATGCCAAGCTCTCGCTTTACAGCGAACTGCTCGACAGCACTGTGCCGGACGATCCTTATCTCGGACGCGAGCTTGACCGCTATTTTCCGACGGAGATGTCAGAGCGTTATGCCGACGCGCTACAGGCACATAGGCTGCGACGTGAAATCATTGCGACACAACTGACAAATTCGATGATCAATCGCGGCGGCGCCACGCTGATCGTGCGGATCGCCGACCAGACCGGCGCGGCGCCAGCTTCGATCGCTGCCGCCTTTGCGGCAGTACGCAACAGTTATGACCTGATTGAGCTCAATAGCGAGATCGATGCCCTCGACAACAAGATCCCCGGCAAGACCCAACTCGATCTCTATGCCGCCGTGCAGGATCTGTTGCTCGACCGGCTGGTCTGGTTCCTGCGAAATGTGGATCTGACGCAAGGCCTGGAAAAAATCATCGGGCACTACCGGGATGGCATCACGAAGGTAGCGGCCGCACTTGATAGCGCTCTTTCAAAGTCTTCCGCCGCAGCACGCGATGAGCGAATTGCAGATCTCGTCAAAGCCAGTGTCCCGGATGCAGTGGCGCGCCGCATTGGCAGCCTTTCGATCCTCAAGGCTGCGCCCGACATTGCTCTCGTGGCGGATCGGGCGGGCAAGCCTGTGAGCGAAGTGACAGCGACTTACTTCGCAACCGAAGCCTTCTTCCAGCTCGACCGCGTTGCGAGTGCGGTGCCGGGCATCGTCGTGTCAGATTACTTCGATCGTCTCGCACTTGATCGCGCGCTCGATTCCATCGGCGACGCCGAACGCCGGCTCACTGCCGCCATGGTGGGTAACGGCCACGCTGGTGCCGGCGCGGTGGAGGAATGGGTTCGCCCGCGGAAAGCGGAAGTCGAGCGCATACGCGCCGCGATTCACGAAATCGCTGGCTCCGGCCTTACTCTGTCGAAACTCTCGGTTGCAGCGAGCCTGCTGGGCGACCTGGCGCGCCAGTAACGGTCAATGCCTGAAATG
>DASYJJ010000048.1:0-2607 GCA_035996605.1 Rhodanobacteraceae bacterium | reverse complement strand
GCGCGGCAAGGCCAACCGAGAAGACGCGCGCCTGCTCGATCCCGCTTGAATGTACCCATTCGGCCAGTGGACGATCGAGCCCGAGAAATCCGGCGAGCGCGGCGACAAACGCGACGGCGGCGGTCCATGACAGCAGTCGGCGATCCATGAGCTCTCCAAGCAGAATGAGGTGTCCGATCGATCGGGCCGGTCGTCATTCCGCGAGCGTCGGTCGCACGGCGCGGGCAACGGGGCAAAAGGCCGCTTTGTGGCATCATAGCGCGCCTCTTTTTCCGCCCATTCCATCCATGCTGATCTTCGAGCTTTCCCAGCCCGGCCGCACCGCGGCTGCGCAGCTTTCCGCCGATACGGCAGTGCCGGCCGATCTGCCCGAGGAGTTCCGCCGCACGACGCGCATCGGCCTGCCCGAGGTGTCCGAGCTGCAGGCGCTGCGTCACTACACGAACCTGTCGCGCAAGAACTTCTCGATCGACACGCAGTTCTATCCGCTCGGCTCGTGCACGATGAAATACAACCCGCGTGCGTGCAATTCGCTGGCGATGCTCGACGGGTTTCTCGCGCGCCATCCGTACGCGCCGGAATCGCTGTCGCAGGGTTTCCTTTCGTGCATGTACGAATTGCAGGAAATCCTCGCCGACGTGACCGGCATGAAGGGCGGCGTGTCGCTGTCGCCAATGGCGGGTGCGCAGGGCGAGCTCGCCGGTGTCGCGATGATCATGGCCTACCACCGTCATCGCGGCGATCGCGAGCGCACCGAGATCATCGTTCCGGACGCCGCACACGGCACGAATCCGGCGACCGCATCGATGTGCGGCTGCACGGTGCGCGAAATTCCGACGCAATCCGACGGCGACATCAACATCGAAGCCTTGAAAAAAGTGCTTGGTACGAAGACGGCCGGCATCATGCTGACCAATCCTTCGACGATCGGCGTGTTCGAGCGACGCATCGTCGAGATCGCCAAGCTCGTGCACGAAGCCGGCGGGCTCCTTTACTACGACGGCGCGAATCTCAACGCGATCCTCGGCAAGGTGCGTCCGGGCGACATGGGCTTCGACGCGATCCACATGAATCTGCACAAGACCTTTTCGACGCCGCACGGCGGCGGCGGTCCGGGTGCCGGCGCCGTTGGCGTGTCGGAGCGGCTCAAGCCCTATCTGCCGATTCCGATGATCGAAAAGCACGCCGATGGAACCTTCGGCTGGGTGCGCAAGAAAGATCGCCCGCAATCGATCGGTCGCCTGACCACCTTCGCCGGTAACGCCGGCGTGCTGTTGCGCGCGTACATCTACGCACGCCTGCTCGGGCGCGAAGGCATGCGTCGCGTCGGCGAATACGCGACGCTCAACGCGAATTACCTGGCGGCTGAGCTCGCGAAGAAGGGATTTGATCTCGCTTATCCGAAACGTCGCGCGAGCCACGAGTTCATCGTCACCGTCGCCAGGCAGAAGAAGGCGAACGGTGTGACGGCGCTCGATTTCTCCAAGAGCCTTCTCGATCACGGGATCCATGCGCCGACGAACTATTTTCCGCTGCTCGTTCCGGAATGCCTCCTGATCGAGCCGACCGAAACCGAAAGCAAGGAAACGCTCGACGAATTCGTCGAGGTCATGGGCGAGCTGCTCAAACTCGCCGCGAGCGATCCTCAAGCGATGAAGGATGCGCCGTTGACGACCCCCGTTCGAAGACTCGACGACGTCAAGGCCGCCAAGGAGCTCGATCTCGCCTGGCGCGACGGCACGCCGGCCGCGACGGCGGCAGCGGCCTGATCGCCGGTCATGCCGAGCACCGAACCGCGTGGTCCCCGCCAGATCTGGCGCGCCTTTAAATGGTCGATGGCGGGCCTGCGCGCGGCCTGGCGGCACGAAGCGTCGTTCCGTCTCGAAGCGTATCTCTTCATGATCTTTTTTCCGCTGGGCCTTTGGCTCGGCAACGGCGCGATCGAGAAAGCCGTTCTGTGCGGAAGCCTCGTGATGGTGCTGTCGGCCGAATTGCTGAACTCGGCGATCGAAGCGATCACCGACAAGGCCAGTCCGGAATTCCACGAGCTGGCCGGCCGCGCCAAGGACATGGGCTCGGCGGCGGTATTGTTTTTGCTGTTCAACGTCGTGCTGTGCTGGACGCTGATACTCAGCGCGCACGCACTGCGCTGAAAGACGAGACGACGCTTGGATTTTCTCTCCGACCCGCAAGCCTGGATTGCGCTCCTGACGCTGTCGACGCTTGAGATCGTGCTCGGCGTCGACAACCTCGTTTTCATATCGATCGCGGTCGGCAAGCTGCCACACGAGCGGCGCTCGAACGCGCGCCGTATTGGTCTGGCGTTCGCGTGCGTGACACGCATCCTCTTGCTCATCTCGCTTGCGCATCTGGCGCGCATGGACGATCGAACGTCGAACCTGTTCCACCTGTTCGGCCAGATCATCTCGGTGCGCGATCTCGTCCTCATCGGCGGCGGCATTTTTCTCGTCGTCAAAGGGATCATGGAGATCCTCGAGGCGATCAGCGACGAGCCGCACGAAATTGACAGCAAGCGCTCGTCGGCGAGTTTCGGTCTCGTCATCGCGCAGATCGCGCTCATCGACATCGTGTTTTCGCTCGACTCGG
>DASYJJ010000047.1:0-2691 GCA_035996605.1 Rhodanobacteraceae bacterium | reverse complement strand
TCCTGCCGCACCTGGCGCACGATCTGGTTGGAGATGCTGACTTCCATCTTGCCTTGCGATCCTTCCAGGCGCTGGCGCGCACCGGTGATCGTGAAGCCCTGATCGTAGAGGAGCGAGCGGATCTGGCGGATCATCAGCACGTCGTGGCGCTGGTAATAGCGGCGGTTGCCGCGTCGCTTGACCGGCTTGAGGTTGGGGAATTCCTGCTCCCAATAACGCAGGACATGCGGCTTCACTCCGCAAAGTTCGCTGACTTCCCCAATGGTGAAATAGCGTTTGGCCGGTATGACCGGCAGTTCGCTATTGCTGCCCTGATCCAGCATAGGCCTCGACCCGGACCTTCAGCTTCTGCCCCGGACGGAACGTCACGACCCGCCGCGCGGAGATCGGAATCTCCTCGCCGGTCTTTGGATTACGTCCGGGACGCTGATTCTTGAAACGCAGGTCGAAGTTTCCGAAACCGGATAGCTTGACCTGCTCCCCTTTCTCAAGCGCGTCGCGTACGACTTCGAAGAACGCGTCGACGAATTCTTTGGCTTCGCGCTTGTTAAGACCGACGTCCAGAAACAGACGCTCGGCCATCTCCGCCTTCGTCAGCGCCATCCTACCCTCGCAGCTTTGCTTTGCAACCGGCTTCCAGGGCGGCGACTGCGAGAGCTCTGCAGCGATCCGCGTCCTGATCCGTAAGCGTGCGGTAACGATCCTGTAAAATCAAGCCTATAGCGAGACTTTTGATATTCGTTCCTAAATTGACGCCAGCGTAACGGTCGAACAGGACGATGTCCGCGAGGTTTTCGCCGACCGCGTCACGAATCACCGCTTCGACCCGGGCGTACGGCACCTCTTCGGGCAGCTCGAACGAGAGATCGCGGCGCACCGAGGGATACCGCGAAAGGGGTTCCGCGACGGGCAGAGGTCGCTCGGAAATGGCGGCCAAATCGAGCTCAAACGCGTAAATATCGGCGCCCGCATCGAGTGTTCTGACCAGATCCGGATGCAGCGCGCCAACCCGCCCGATGCGGCGGTTTCGCCGGAAAATATCGGCCGCCTGCCCGGGATGGAGCCATGACGCGGCATCCGCTGGCGCCCAATGGAATTCGTGCGGCGAATGGCTGAGCGCGAGCAGCGATTCCACGTCGCCTTTGATGTCGGAAAAATCGACCGCGCGTCGCGGCGTTTCTGCCCACTGCTCGGCGAATGCGTGGCCTGCTGCGACGCCCGCGATGTGTGCGTTTTCGATCGGAACATCGGTGCCGGCGGCGAACACGTTGCCGATCTCGAACAGGCGCACGCGCTCCTGCTGGCGCCGGCGATTCGAAATCAGCGCGGAAACGAGGCCAGGCAACAGCGAAGTGCGCATCACACCAAGTTCGGCCGACAGCGGATTGGCCAACGCGACAGCGCCGCCATCGAGTTTCCAGTGCCGCAGAGTCGCCTCGTCGAGAAACGCAAAGCAGATGGCCTCGAAATAGTCGCGCGCAGCAAGCTGGCTGCGAAAACGATCGACGCCGAGGCGCGCTTCCGGCATCGCCGGCACGCGCAACTCGCCGCGTGGCGCGCGCGTCGGCACGCGTTCGTAGCCGTGCACGCGGATCACTTCCTCGATCAGGTCCTCTTCGATTGCGATGTCGAAGCGCCAGCTCGGCGGCGTCGCGCGCCAGCCGTCGGTGGTGCGCTCGACTCGCATGCCGAGTGCGCCGAGGATACGCTCGACGTCCGCATCATCGATCGAGACATCGAGCACGCGCGCTAGGCGCGCGCGACGCAGCGTCACCGCGGCCCGACGCGGGAGATCCGCCGCGTGCACGGCTTCGACGATCGGACCGGCCTTGCCGCCGGCAATCGCGATCAGCAGTTCCGTCGCGCGCTCGATGGCGCGTTTGGGCAATTCGGGATCGACACCGCGCTCGAAACGGTGCGCTGCATCGCTGTGCAGGCCGAGCTCGCGAGATCGGCCCATGATGGCGGCCGGCGCGAAATGCGCGCCTTCGAGGAAGACGTCGCGCGTCGATTCGGTGACGCGCGAATCGTAGCCTCCCATCACGCCACCGAGCGCAAGAGCGTTCCTATCATCGGCGATGACGAGGAATTTTTCGCTGAGCCGGTGTTCGCTGCCGTCGAGCAGTTTCAGCGACTCACCTGCGCGAGCGCGGCGCACGATGATGTCGCCGGAGAGTTTGCTGTTGTCGAACGCGTGCAACGGTTGTCCGAGTTCGATCATCACGTAGTTCGTGACGTCGACGACCGCGCTGATCGGGCGCAAACCCGAACGCCGCAACCGCTCGGCGACCCACAGCGGCGTCTTCGCGGCGGGATCGATGTCTTCGATCAGCCGGCCGAGATAACGCGGACAATCTGCTCCGGCATCGAGGCGAATCGATCGCCGTGTTGCGCCACTCGTCGGCGTGTCCTTGATTTCCGGTTTGTGAAATGCCGCGCCGAAGAGTGCCGCGACATCGCGCGCGAGACCTTGCACGCTGAGGCAATCCGGACGGTTCGGCGTCAGTTTGAGCTCGATCGTCGCATCAGGAAGGCCAAGATACTTGGCGAGTGCTTCGCCGATCGGCGCATCGGCCGGCAATTCCATCAGGCCCGAAGCATCGGCATCGAGGCCGAGTTCCTTCGCCGAACAGAGCATGCCCTGCGAGTCGACACCGCGAAGCGCGGCCTGCTTGATCTCGACACCGTTCG
>DASYJJ010000046.1:0-1660 GCA_035996605.1 Rhodanobacteraceae bacterium | reverse complement strand
CGCGATGATCGATGCGTATCGCGCACATCTCAATGTACTTTTGCGTGGCGATGCAGCGGCACGCGCGACGGCGCGCTCGGCGGCGCGCAGCGCGCGTACCAACGCGCAGGCATCGCTCGAGCGCCTGCGTGGCGAGCCCCGTCACGATCGTGCGCTGCTCGCGCTCGGCGAAAGCGTCTTTGCTAACGCAAACCGCTTCATCCGCGCCGGCATGGCGCTCGAAGCCATGCTCGACGATGCGCACGCATTGCCCGCGCGCGAGCACGTGCTGGCGTTTGCGAACCGGGTCGATGCGAATCTCGCCGCCATCGCCGAAAGTCTGCGCCGCGGGACGACGCCGAACGTCGAGCGCCTGCGCGGCGCCGAGCGCACACTTGCCGAGGTTCTCGACGCATCGCGCGCCGAACATGGCGCCGCCGACGACGCCGTTGCGGTCGCCGACGCGAGCGACCGCATCACGGACAGCGTCGATACGCTGGCTCATCTGTTGCGCCAGCGCCGGCACGCAGCCGCGATCGATGCAGAGGCCGCACAACGGACGAAGGCGAGCGGGTAAACTGCGCCCCGTGCTGAAGATCGACACCCACGCCCACATCCTCCCGCCGGACTGGCCGAATCTTGCCGAAAAATACGGCGACGATCGCTTTCCGGTCATGGTGCACACCGAAGGCCGCCATCGCATCTACAAGGACGGCAAGTTCTTCCGCGAGGTCTGGGCGAACGCGTTCGATCCCGAAGTGCGCATCGCCGACTACGCGAAATTCGGCGTCGACGTTCAAGTCGTCTCGACCGTGCCGGTGCTTTTTTCCTACTGGGCGAAACCGAGCCAGGCGCTCGAACTGCACCGCCATCTCAACGATCACACCGCCGGAATCTGTCGGACATATCCACGCCAGTACGCGGGTATCGGCACGGTGCCGCTGCAAGCACCGACGCTTGCGATCCAGGAAATGGAGCGCTGTGTCGAGCAGCTCGGCCTTGCCGGCGTGCAGATCGGCTCACACTGCGAAGGCTGGAACCTGGACGCGCCGGAGCTGTTCCCGTTCTTCGAAGCGGCGGCCGATCTTGGCGCGGCAATCCTGGTCCATCCGTGGGACATGATGGGCCGCGACTCGATGCCGAAATATTGGCTGCCCTGGCTGGTCGGCATGCCCGCCGAACAGACCCGCGCCGCATGCTCGCTCATCTTTGGCGGCGTGCTCGAGCGGCTGCCCTCGCTCAAGATCTGCTTCGCGCACGGCGGCGGCTCTTTTCCGTACACGATCGGACGCATCGAACATGGTTTTCGCATGCGGCCCGATCTCGTCGCCACGGACAACGCGCGCAATCCGCGCGAATATTTCGGCCGCATCTATTTCGATTCGTGCGTTCACGACGACGCTGCGCTCCGCTACCTCATCGAGGTCGCCGGCATCGACACGGTGATGCTGGGCACGGACTATCCTTTCCCTCTCGGCGAGCAGGAACCGGGCAGCGGCATCGCCGCACTCAAGCTCGGCGCCGCGGACGAGGCGCGCATTTATCACGGCACCGCACTCGAATGGCTCGCCATTCCTCACGAACGCTTCGAACCCAGGCTGGATTGAAACCATGAAAGCACTTGCGCTCCCTCTCGCCATCGCCAGCTGCGCGGTCTTCGCGCAGGCCAAGACCGACTACG
>DASYJJ010000045.1:0-5912 GCA_035996605.1 Rhodanobacteraceae bacterium | reverse complement strand
CGTATCCTCTGCCGCCCTTGCCGAGGACTGCGTCGCCGCGCAAGATCCGTGGATTGATCGGAGAGTGATCGCATGCCCGATGCATGGCTCGACATTTTGGCGCGGCTGCTGCTTTCGGTAATCGTCGGCGCGGTGATCGGACTCAACCGCGATCTGCACCACAAGCAGGCCGGCGTGCGCACGAATGCGCTGGTGAGCCTCGGTGCGGCGCTCGCCGTATTGGTCGTGGCGCCGCCCGGGATCGACCCGACCCACCGCATCGACGCGATGAGTCGCGTGATCCAGGGTGTCATCACCGGAATAGGATTTCTCGGCGCCGGCGTGATTTTGCGCAACCCGGCAAGCCATCGCGTAAGCGGCCTGACGACGGCGGCGGCGGTTTGGCTGGCCGCGTTGCTCGGCGTCGCGTGCGGCGCAGGAAATTACGCCGCCGTGTTGATCGCGCTGGTGCTCGGGATCGGCGTCATCGTGTGCGGCGGCCCGCTGGAACGCTGGTTCAGGAAGTCGGACGACCGGCTCGTCGAGCCGGATCCCAAGACGGAAAAACGCGACGATTCCTTACAATGACGACATCGAATTCGCTCGCGAACCGCGGCGCGCCGGTTTCGCTATGCTGCGTGTTGCGCTGTCGGCCAGTCGCTACTGCGGAGGCTTTGTTCACGATGCGAGAACTGATTGCCGGCATGATGAGTGCGGTTCGAGTCGATCTTCCAACATCACCGCGCGGACTGCGGACGCACGAACGCGTCGAGCGAAAATCCGTGCTTGGCGTGTTCGTTGCGGGCGCACTAGCGATGGCGTTTTTTCAGAATGCGCGCGCGGCCGACGCGGCGGACCGGCGCATTCCCGCACATGCGCAGATCGGAAACACTTCGCTGCCGGACGCGAAATTCGAGTTCGCGTGCCGATCGGGCAAAGGCGGGACGCTGCAGATCAGCGTGATCCTGCCGGAGCCGGAATCGGTCGCGGGCTTTCCACTCGATCTTTTCGAAGGCCCTGACGGCATCGGCGAAACGCGCGATCTCGCCGAGTGGTCGGTCAGCGGAGCGGCAAAACCGGCGCGCGCACGCACGTCGATTTCAGGTTGGCGCGGCGTCGATGGCGATGGGTTCATTCTTGCGAGAGCGCGCGAGTCGGGACATTCGTCCGACATGGCGCGCCTGGCGAAACGTCTGGTTGCGTCTGAAAACGCGCGCTTGCGTCTGGTCGTGAAGCCGCCGGCGCACGGCAACGCGCTCAAGGTCGAGGCGGCCGTGGCCGGTCATCGCGAGGAAATCGCCAAAGCGCTCGCACCGTGTCTTGCGTCGGTGAAATGACGGCCGACTAAGCGCTTTTTTTTGTGCTGATTTCGGACGCGCCGGAAGCGCGTCCATTTGCAATCAGAAAAATCGGCGAGCGTCGATCAGGCGTGTGCGAATCGGCTGCGGTTCGGTCGGCGTTTGCGGTTTTTCGCGGCGGCGTGCGGTGTGTCGCCGCTCTTGCCGTGCGCGTGCGGCCGATGCGAATGCCGCGGAGACTGCGGCCGCGCCGTGTTGCTTTTCGAAGCGCCGCCTCTGGAAGGACCCGTTCTTGACGCCGGACCGTCGAGGCGAAGCGGATGCGCCGTTTCGAAACCGGCAACCATCTCGATCGCGATGTCCTGCTTGAGGAGGCGGCGGATGTCGCGGAGCCGGCCCTCCTCTTCGTGCGAGACGAGTGAGATCGCAAGTCCCTCAGCGCCTGCGCGACCCGTGCGGCCGATGCGGTGTATGTAGTCTTCGGCCACCATCGGCAGCTCGAAATTGATCACCATCGGCAGCTGATCGATGTCGAGGCCGCGCGCGGCGATATCGGTTGCAACCAGCACGGCGACCTTGCCGTTCTTGAAATCGGCAAGCGCGCGCGTGCGCTGTCCCTGGCTCTTGTTGCCGTGGATCGCCGCAGCGCGAAGGCCGGCCTTTTCCAGGGTCTTGGCGAGTTTGTCGGCACCGTGCTTGGTGCGTCCGAACACGAGTGTCTGGCGCGCGTCGTTCTCGAGCAGGTGCAACAGCAGATCGCGCTTGCGCGCCGCATCGACCGGATGCACGCGATGCGTGACCGTCGCGGCAACGCTGTTTGCCTTCGAGACCTGTATCTCGACCGGTTCGCGCATGAACTGCGAGGCCAGCGCCTTGATCTCCGGCGCGAATGTCGCGGAGAAGAGCCACGTGATGCGCTGGCGCGGCAGCGCGCCAAGAATGCGTCGGATTGCCGGCATGAAACCCATGTCGAGCATGCGGTCGGCTTCGTCGAGAACGAGCACTTCGATGCCGGAAAGGTTCACGCTGCGTCGTTCGATGTGATCGATCAGGCGTCCCGGCGTCGCGACCAGGATGTCGACACCGCGGCGCAGCGCATCGACCTGTGCCGGCATGCCGACACCGCCGAACACCGTCGTCGACTTCACGCCGAGATGGCGGCCGTATGTGCGCACGCTCTCGTGGACTTGCGCCGCAAGCTCACGCGTCGGCGTCAGCACCAGCGCGCGCGGCGTTTTCGGCTGCGACGCGCGGCGTGCCGAAATGTACATGCGATCGAGCAGCGGCAGTGCGAACGCGGCAGTCTTGCCGGTTCCGGTCTGCGCGCCGGCGAGAAGATCGCGTCCATCGAGCGCGACAGGAATCGCGGCAGTCTGGATCGGCGTCGGTTCGGTATAGCCCTGATCGGCAAGCGCGCGCAGCAGCGCGGGCGAAAGCCCGAGTGTTTCAAAATTCATTTTTCTGGAACTCCAAGTGGAAGGTCCGCACGCGAACGTGCGGGATTCCGATCGTGCTGATCGGAATCGACCCGGAGCGTTCCCTGGAAACCGCGCTGCAGGCGAAATGGCAATGTCGGATCGGCCCGATGGGCGAACGATTCCGGGTTTGGCGCGACGAAGCCGTGCGGTGCAGGACGATGGCGAGGAGCCGGTGAATCCGGTGCCTCAGGTTCGCTCGTCCGAAGGGAAAATCGCGAAGCGGCGCTACAAACGTGACGTAGGATAGCCGAAGTCAGCCCTGCAAGCCACTGATTTGGAAGCGGCCGCGCTTTCCGTTCGCCTGCGGCTCAGGTTGCGCCGGCCCGTCGCCCGGACTGTGCCGGTCGTTTTCGGCTTGCAAGACCTGCGAAAAGAGGCGGCTTGTTTGCGGGGACTTTCGAGCCTCCTCCATCGATACGAAATGGACTGGACGCGTTCCGCTAGAGCACGGATCATCGATCTGTCCGTCGACCGCCAGAGAACCCGTGCCGCAGAAAACCCGTGTTTCCGCCGAGCCCAATGCCGCGCAGACGCTGCCGGGCGTGCGCCTTGATATCTGGCTCTGGGCCGCGCGTTTCTTCAAGACCCGTTCGCTCGCCAAGCAGGCTATCGAAGGCGGCAAGATCGCCGTCAACGAAGCGCCGGGCCGCGCGGCGAAGGCGGTTCGCGTCGGCGATCTTATTTGCATCCGGCGCGGCAAAGAAACCCTTATCGTCGAAACTGCGGCGCTCAGCGAGCGGCGCGGACCCGCCGCCATCGCCCAGACGCTGTACCGAGAAACCGAAGCCAGCCGCGCGGCGCGCGAAGCCGAACGCGAAAAGCGGCGCCTCGAAGGCGCCGGCTACGCAAAGCCAGCAACCAAACCGGACAAGCGCGCACGCCGGCTGATCCGCGCGCTTGGCGATATCGACATGATGTGATCGGGGCGATGTGATTGCGACCGCGCGAGGTGCTCAAGGGTTCGGTCTCGCGAGCGTTTCGTATATTCGCAAAAACGCAGCCGCGAAAGTCGTCGCGCGCTCACGGGCAGAGCTTCTTCAGCCGATAGAGCGCTTCGAGCGCTTCGCGCGGGCTGAGCGTATCGGGTTCGATGCCGCGCAGCTCATCCTCGACGGCGGAGTGCCTTGGCGCGTCGAACAATGCGAGTTGCGGCGTCGCAGGTGTCGATGCAGCCCGACGGCCCGAATCCGCGGGATTTTCGAGCAGCGCAAGGTGGCTTCGCGCTTCGGCGATCACGGCTTTCGGCAACCCCGCGAGCGCGGCAACCTGGAGGCCAAAGCTCCGATTCGCGGGGCCTTCCTTGACTGCGTGCATGAAGACGAGCTGGTCGCCTTGCTTTTGATCGTGATATTCGACCGCATCGAGGTGCACGTTGGCGATTCCTTCGTATTGCGCGGCAAGTTCGGTCAACTCGAAATAGTGCGTGGCGAAAAGAGTGAATGCGCGATTCACCGTCGCGAGCTGAATCGCGCTCGCGCGTGCGAGCGCGAGCCCGTCGTAGGTCGACGTGCCGCGGCCGACTTCGTCCATCAGCACGAGGCTCGCCGATGTCGCGTTGTGCAGGATGTTCGCGGTTTCGCTCATTTCGACCATGAACGTCGATTGCCCGCGCGCAAGATCGTCGCCGGCACCAATGCGCGTGAAGATGCGGTCGATCGGACCCATCGATGCGCTCTCGGCGGGTACGTGGCTGCCGATGTGCGCAAGCAGAACGATCAGCGCGGCCTGGCGCATGTAGGTCGATTTTCCGCCCATGTTCGGACCTGTGACGATCAGCATGCGGCGCGCGTCGTCGAGCACCAGATCGTTCGGCTCGAACGGATCGTCGCGCACTTGTTCGACGACCGGGTGGCGGCCGCGCACGATATGGATGCCGGGCGCGCTCGCAAGATCAGCGGGATTCCAGTTCAGCGCCTCGGCACGCTCGGCGAACGTCGCCAGCACGTCGAGCGTGGCGACGGCTTCGGCCGCTGATTTCAAGGGGGCGAGGCGTTCGGTCAGAAAATCGAGCATGCCCTCGTACAACGCACGCTCGCGCATCAGCGAGCGTTCGCGCGCGGAAAGCACTTTGTCTTCGAACTGCTTCAACTCTTCGGTGATGTAGCGCTCGGCGCCTTTGATGGTTTGGCGGCGTGTGTAGTGCGTCGGCGCCTTGTCGGATTGGCCCTTGCTGATCTCGATGTAATAACCGTGCACGCGGTTGTAGCCGACTTTGAGCGTCGCAATGCCGGTCGCGGATTTCTCGCGCTCTTCCAGATCGATGAGGAAACGATCGGCATTCGTCGACAGCATGCGCAGCTCGTCGAGCTCGGCGTCGAACCCTTCGCGGAACACGCCGCCATCGCGCTGCACGACCGGCGGCGAATCCACGATCGCGCGCGAAAGATATTCTGCCGTGTCCGCGTGCTCGCCGATTCCCGCGACGAGCTGGCCGAGCAGCGGGCTATCGAATCCTTCGATGCAGTCGCGCAGAAGCGGCGCGGCCTTGAGCCCGTCGCGCAGCGTCGACAGATCGCGCGGACGTGCCGAGCGCAGCGCGACACGCGCCATGATGCGTTCCAGGTCGCCGATGCCGCGCAAGATTTCGCGCAAGGGTTCGTAACCGCGCGCATCGATCAGCGCGCTGACCGCCTGTCGGCGCGTGTCGATCACCGCGCGATCGCGGAGTGGGCGATGCAGCCAACGGCGTAGAAGGCGCGCGCCCATCGGCGTTATGGAGCGATCCAGCACACCCAGCAATGTGTGTTCGGCGCGCCCGCTCGCGTTCGTGTCGATTTCGAGATTGCGCCGCGTCGCGGCGTCCATCGCGATCGTGTCCGCCGCGTTCTCGACGGTGAGTCCGCCGATGTGCGGCAGCGCCGATTTCTGCGTTTCCGCCACATAGCCGATCAACGCGCCCGCGGCCGCAACCGCAAGCGGCAGCCCGGCGCAGCCGAATCCGGAAAGATCGCACGTGCCGAAGAAACGCGAGAGCTCGCGCGTCGCGGTCGCTTCGTCGAAATGCCATGTTCCGCGCTTGCGCAGGCCGGGCAATGTCGTTACGGATTTCGGCCAGGCGATGTCCTCGTCGACCAGGGTTTCCGCGGGAGCGAGGCGTGCGATTTCGGCCGCGAGCGCTTCGGATCCTACGACCTCGCTCATCAGGAATCGACCCGAC
>DASYJJ010000044.1:0-3897 GCA_035996605.1 Rhodanobacteraceae bacterium | reverse complement strand
AGCTAGCGCGCGGCAAGAGTTACATCACCAGCGCGGACGCCGAAGGCTACGACCTTCTCGCCAACGATTTCATCCACGCGGATGCGAACCGCGACGGGCGGGTTTCTCAGGCGGAATACCAGAGCTGGGTTCAGCATCGCTGAATCGAATTCCGCTGATCGTGTCCCGCGCGGCGTATCTCGACGCGCGGGACGAAGACCTTGAGCGGTTGTTTCAGCGAGTGCAGTAATCATCGAGCCCAATAGCCCGCGTGGAAACGCCAGGCGGGTCCGGTGTTGGCCCAGCGAGCGGGCACGTAGCGATATCCCGGGCGTGCATACGTCCAATATCCTGCGATCCACGCGTGGCGTCCTCCGTTCCAGCGCCAATAGCCGGGAATCCAGATATGGCCCGGACGCGCGACCACAACCGCTTCCACGCGTGGAGGCGGCGGCGGAAAACCCACGGACACGCCGACAACGACGTGTGCGGACGCCGGCGGCGCGGCGACGGTGGCGGAAACGACGGCGAGCGCCATCGTGCACGACAAGATCAATTTCATGAACGGCTCCTCCTGGAATCGCGATCGCCAGCTGGCAATCGACAATTCCGGAAAACGCGCCATCGCCGGACGCGTTGACATCACGCGGCGTCCGCGTTCACGGAGCCGCCACATATCGAGTCAGGCTTTGCGCAGGCGCCGATCTGCACGCGCGTCTGGCGCCCGCCGCGCAATCGGCTATGCTTCGGCGCCCGTGCATTGGAGGATTTGCAAGATGTTTCGAAGCCGCATTCTGCTCGCCGCTCTCACGCTCGTTGCGGCGACATCCCTACACGCCCAACAAGCCCAGCCCGCCCCGCCGGCACCGATGATGATGCCGCCCGGCGCGACGCCACCGCCCGGGAAGCCCTCGGCGTTCGACGAGATGGATACCAACCACGACGGATTCGTTTCGCGCGAAGAGTTCATGGCTGCGCAGAAGAAACGTTTCGACGAATTCGATACGAATCACGACGGCAAGATCGACGCGAGGGAAATCGCGAGCTCGCCGCCGCTGATGGAGCGCAACCTCAGTACTGCAGCGCACATGATCATGCAGTGGGACAGCAACGGCGACGGTATCGTCACGGCCGACGAGTTCAAGAAGTTTTCCGAAGGTCGATTTGCCGCGCAGGACAAGGCCGGCACGGGCAAGATCCCGCGTCCAACGCAGCCGACAGGAGTGCGCCCGCCGCAGGGTCCGCAGCAAAAGACCGAACTGAAGGTGTTGCCGAAGCCGCCGGAATCGCAGCCGCCGGCGCAACCCCAGCCGCAGCCACAACACTAGGCCGGCGCGAACCCGCGAAAACCGCTAGCCGAAAAACGAAAGCCGCCCCGGCGAGCGCCAGGGCGGCCGAACTACGACACCTATGACCAGCGCTAGCTAGCTAGCGGTGACCGTTCGCGGCATGACTCCAGTTGCCGCTATGGCCCCAGTTGCCGCCGTGGCCCCAATTCCCATGATGCCCATCATGGCCATGGTGATGATCGCCGTAGAAGATGCCTAGTCCGAACGCTGGACCCCAGTAGTACGGCGCATATCCATATCCGTAACCATAGCCGCCGTAGTAGCCAGGCGCGTAATACCCGTCGGAATAGCCGTCGTTGTATCCATAGCTGCCGTTGCCGTAGTACGCATCGCCGTAATAGCCGTCCGAGCGAACATACCCATACGGGTCGTAGACGCACCCGGCCAGCATGAACAGCGCTGCCGCAAGACCTGTTTTGATCAGAGTTTTCATGATTCCACCTTTGGGCGGATTTTCCTCAATTTCAAGTTACGCCGAACCGGTGAATCGGCGCTGAGCCCCTTGCGCGGTGCCAGAGTGTTTCCCGTTTACTCTCCATTCGGCGATGCATTGGCGAGCAACACATCGAGCCGCCGCCGACGCTCCTCTTTTTTCTGGCCGGCGAGTTCACGGACGAGCGCATAGAAATCCTTCCACTCCCCACGCGCCTGCATGAACAGAAGCTTGAACGCCGGCACCCATTGATCATACAACCCGAAAGGCACCAAGCGCGCGTTGTTGATGGACCCGTCGAGCCAACCGTCGTAGCGCGTGTCGCCGCTCCATTCGCTGTCTCGCAGGCGCCTGTAGCGTTCGCGGAAATCATCGATCTCGCGCTCCTTGGCGGCACGCTTTTCCGTTGCCGTCGATTCGCGAACATAAACAGCGCTGAGCCGAGAGCGAAGATCGAGAATGAGCGCCGTGAATGCATCGTCGTGCGCGCTTTCGTTCAGGTCGGGAGGTGGCAAACCTCGCGATGCGCGCCATTCGCGAACACCTTCCTGCTGGACGAACGTCGCGAACGATTCGTTGAACGCGGTATCGTCTTCGACATAAATCAGTTGATGGGCGAGTTCGTGAAAGATGACGCCGTCGAGCTCGTCGTCGCTCCAGCGCATCATGGTGCTGACGATAGGATCGGAGAACCATCCGAGTGTCGAATACGCAGCGGCGCCTTCGATCGCGGTGTCGTCGCCGTTCTCGGCAAGGCGTTTCGATTCCTGCTCGGCGCGCGAGCGATCGAAAAAACCGACATACGCGACACAGCCTGCGAACGGAAAACAATGCGTGACCGGATCCACGGAGAATTCCGGTGTGGCGAATACGTTCCAGGTGACATACGGCCGGCCAAGGTCCACGTAGGTCGTATAGCTTGGATTGCGCGGCAGCAGAAGACGATCGGACGCGAACGTCCGCGCTTCCTGCGTTTGCGCCAGCCGCGTGCGCAGATGCGCGTCGGCTTTCGGGTCGTTCACGATCCCGGTGATCGCACGCCGATGCGCGAGAAGCGTCGCCTCACCTTGCGCAACGTGCACGTAGTAGCCCAATGTGCTGCATGCGTTCAGCAGCGCAAACAGCGAGGCGAGCGCCAGCGGACGAAGCAGCGCGTGAAGTGCAACCCGCCCGCTCTTCAGCGACTCAAGCCATCGAACGGGACGATCTTGAGCTGCGCGAGTTCGACACCCTGCAAACAGCGCACGTTCATCGCCGCCATTTCGTTGCCTTTGCCGTCCGAACCAAGACCAAATGGCCCGACGCCGCAGTTCGGACAGAAATGGTGCTTGATGTGGTGTTTGTTGAACGTATAGGTGGAAAGGTCCGATAGCGTCGTCTGCAGGTGCAGGTTGGCGCGCGGCACGAACCAGAGCAGATAACCGCGCTTGCTGCAAATCGAACAGTTGCATTCGATAACCTGATCGATATCGCCGTCGACGTCGAACGCGATCTTTCCACAATGACAGCCGCCCTTGTAGTTCATGTGCCAAGTCTCCGCGATGTGGGATTCCCGGTATGCGGGTCTGTGCCCTGCCTGCGCAGGACGTCATTTCTTGTCGAGGCGGGTTGCGTGGCTCGCTGCGATTTTCCAGCCACCCGCGCGGCGCACATAAGTGTCGGTGAAGCGCACGTTAAGCTCGAACGACTTACCGGATGAGGTGCCTTTCAACGAAGTGATACCGAGCACGATCGCCGCATCGCCATAAAGACGGACCAACGTATCGTGGTTGCGGAACTCCGAGTAGCGGGTTTCGCCTTTCTTCGCATCCGCAATATCGGCGGCGCGCGAGCTGACTTCTGCGCGCGTGTTGGTGAGCGTGTGGGTTTCGTCCTCCAGGCGGGCGATGGTTTCCGCGTCTCCGGTTCGGATCGCCTCGCAGAGCGTTCGTTCGACGTCGCGGATTGCGGCTTCGTCGCGAGTCGACGCAGAAGGTGCCGCGCCCAGCGGACTCGCGACAAAGCCGAGGAGAAAAAAGCAAGCTGCGGATTTCATGAAGTCTCCGTTTTGAATTCTTTCAACTGATCTCGCAGGAAAAGATCGTCACAATCGAGCGAGACTCGTTACGGCGAACGCCCAATCACAGCCCTATGCCC
>DASYJJ010000043.1:0-3171 GCA_035996605.1 Rhodanobacteraceae bacterium | reverse complement strand
AGGCGTGAGAGGCGATTGTAGGCGTCCTGTGGCGCCGGCAGCTTGTAGCTGAACATGTGCTGCATGAACCGCCATTTCCATTCATCCGTAAGGTCGGCGAAATGGCGCAGGAAACCGGTCTTGCCCATCCAGAGCTGCGGGTTGATGCGCTGATACTCTTTGCGCCGGATGCACAGCACGACGCTTTTCGCGCCATGCTCCAGCGCGGTCGAGGAATTGTCGAAAGCGGATGCGCCCGCGCCGAGTACCGCGATGCGCTTGCCCTTGAGCGCATCGAAATCGATCGCCTCGCCGGCATGCGCGTAACGCCCGCGCGGCAGCGCGGCCTTGATGAAGTCCGGCGTCTGCCAGTCGCCATTGCCCTCGAGTCCGGTCGCGAGCACGACGTGGCGCGCGTAAACGTGATCATCAGACACGCCATTGCCATCACGCGCCGCGAATGCGACGCGGAACAGGCTTTCCTCCCAACGGATCGACGTTACGTCGACCTCGTTGCGCACCGGAAGGACGAGCGTCTTCCGGCACCACGTCAGGTAATCCTGCCAGTCTTCCTTCGGGATCTTGTCGAGGCGCTCCCACGCCTCGGCACCGTAGCGCGCGATGTACCAGGCGCGCGTAGTGAGATTCGGAAGCCCGAGTTCGATGCCCGGCAGATGCTTCGGCGTGCGCAACGTGCGCATGCGGGCGGTCGTGTTCCACGGCCCTTCGCGCCCGGCCGGGCGGCGATCGAGCACCACGATGTTGCTCACCCGGTCGCGCATGAGCGCGAAAGCAATCGCAAGCCCGCTCTGCCCGGCGCCGACGATCAGCACGTCATAGACATGCTTGCCGGATGGATGCGTGCGCGGCACCACCCACGGGTCGACCGGGTGACGAAGCACCTCAAGGTCCGCGCGCACAGCCGCGGAAAGCTGTTCGAGCCGTTCGTCTGATGCTGCTGGCGAAGACATGCTGAAGTTCCGACAAATAAAGAGGATCAGTGCGTCGCGGCGTTCCAGTCCCGGCCCGGGATCGAATCGAGGAGCGCCTGCGTGTAGGGGTGCGACGGGTTCGCGAAGACTTTCGCCGTCTCGCCGAATTCCACGACCTTGCCGCTCTTCATCACGGCGACAAGCTCGCAGACATTCGCCGCGACGCGCAGGTCGTGTGTGATGAAGATGAGCGAGAGGCCGAGCTTCGCGCGCAGGTCCGCGAGCAATGCGAGCACCTGCGCCTGTACCGACACGTCGAGCGCTGAAACCGGCTCGTCGGCGACCAGGATTTCGGGCTCGACCGCGAGCGCGCGGGCGAGCGCGATACGCTGACGCTGCCCACCGGAGAATTCATGCGGATAGCGGTTCGCGGCTTTCGGATCAAGCCGCACCATCGCGAGCAGCTCTTCGGCCCGGCGCCACGCGTCACGGCGCGGCGTCCCGCGCACCATGAGCCCCTGACCGACCAGATCGCCAACCTTCTTGCGCGGATTGAGCGAACCCGACGTATCCTGAAACACCATCTGGATGCGCTGGATTTTCCGCCGCATCGCACGCCCATCGAGGTTCGCGTAGTCGAGGTCGTGCAGCCGCATCGACCCCGCATCCGGCTGCAGCAATCGAACGATGCAGCGCGCCAGCGTCGACTTGCCGGAGCCGCTTTCTCCCACGATGCCGAGGCTCGCGCCTTTCGTCAGCAAAACGCTGACATCGTCGAGGCCGACGATCAACTCGCGCCGCACGATGAACCCGGACGTCGACCGATACGCTTTGGTCAGATGCTCGACGCGCAGAATGATGTCGCCGGACTTAACAGGCGGCTTGCTGAGCACCGGACGCAGTTTCGGCACCGCCGCGATCAGGCTCTGCGTGTAGGGATGTTTCGGGGCGTTGATTACATCCGCGACCGGCCCCTCCTCGACCACATGCCCGTTCTGCATCACGGCGACGCGATCGGCGATCTCGGCCACCACACCGAAATCGTGCGTGATGAACAGCACGCCCATCTGGTTCTGCGTCTGCAGTTCGCGGATGAGCTTCAGGATCTGCGCCTGCGTGGTGACATCGAGCGCGGTCGTCGGCTCGTCCGCGATCAGAAGTCGTGGCTTGAGCGCAAGCGCCATCGCGATCATGGCGCGCTGGCGCTCGCCGCCGGACAGCTGATGCGGATAGGACCGGCTCGCACGCGGCGGATCGCGCAGGCGGACCTGCGTCAGCGCCGCCAGCATCGCGTCACGCCGCTCGCCGGCCGAGAGACCGGTGTGAAGGCGAAAGACTTCGCCGATCTGCCGTCCGACGCTCTGGATCGGATTGAGCGCTGCCATCGGCTCCTGAAACACCATGCCGATCTCCGCTGCGCGGATTGCCCGCATCGCCCTTTCGGGCAGCCGCGCGATGTCGCGCCCGCCGAACCCGATCACGCCGCTCATCGTGACGGTCGGCGGCAGAAGGCGGATGACGGTGTTCGCCAGCATCGACTTTCCCGAGCCGCTTTCACCCACCACACAAACAATCTCGTTCGGCTGGACGCGAAGGCTCACATCCTGAATCGCAAACTCGCGGTCGGCACCGGACGGCAGCCGGATCGACACGTTCGCGACATCGAGGAGCGGCGGGGTCTCGCTCATCACGATCGCTTTCGCCGGCTGAGCGCTTCGGTCAGCGCCTCGCCGAACAGGTTGATCGAGAGCACCGTGAGCAGGATCGCCAGCCCGGGGATGACCGAGAGATATGTTGCGGACCGCAAGAGTGGCCGGCCGGTCGCGACCATCGCGCCCCAGGAGATCACGTTCGGATCACCGAGGCCGAGGAACGACAAGCCGGCCTCGAGCAGGATCGCGCTCGCCACCATGATCGATCCGGTGACGATGATGGGAGCGGCACAATTCGGCAAGATCTCCAGAAAGACGATGCGCACCGGAGATACCCCGATCACCCGGCAAGACTGGACAAACTCGCGGTTTGACAGGCTGAGAAATTCGCCGCGCACGAGGCGCGCGATCGGCGGCCAGGACACGACCGCAATGCCGATGATGATCGTGACGATCGAGGGGCTGAGTAGCGCCACCAAAACAAGAAGCAGGATGAAGCTCGGTACCGCCTGGAACAGTTCGGTGAAGCGCATCAGCACGTCATCGATCCAGCCGCGCGCATAACCGGCGACCGCCCCGATGGTGACGCCGATCAGCAGCGCGGCGGC
>DASYJJ010000042.1:0-3049 GCA_035996605.1 Rhodanobacteraceae bacterium | reverse complement strand
GATCGTTGCTTCAGGCGCAGGTTTCGGATTGTCCGTTGCGATCCAGGGAAATACGGCGGTGGTGGGAGCGGGCGGAGAAGACGATCTAGCGAGCTCTCGGGGAGCCGCATACGTGTACGCACGAAGCGCGGGCGTTTGGTCTTGGTTGGCAACTCTTGTACCACCTATTCAGCCACCCATCCCCGGCAGTTACGGCCACGCAGTCGCGCTATCCATGGACGAACGTACCATCGTTGTTGGCACGCCATACACCGTGAATGGAGGCGTACCAGGCCAGGGCGAAGCGTTCGTGTTCGCTCGCGATGGAGACGCATGGACTGCGTCGTCGACGCTGCAGGGACCGCAGCAGACGAATCCTCCCTACGACGAGTTCGGTGTGTCGCTGGCGTTTTCCGGCGGTGACGTCGTTATCGGGGCGCCGCTGGACGGAACCGGGGGCGCAGCCTATGTCGCAGGCGCCGGCGACGAGATATTCGCCGGGAATTTCGACACCACGCCCTAGTTGCGTCAGTTGGCGCTGTGGGGAGAAGCCTGGAGCGCGGCCCGGCTTTCCTGTTGCTGACCGCTGGGTTAGTCTCGGCGGCCCTCATTTTTGTGCAGCGCTCGCCGAAGAAGGCGTCGACACTCCCAATGCAAGACATTTACGATCCCCGCACGGTCGAAGCAGCCGCGCAAAAATTCTGGAACGAATCCCGCGCGTTCTTCGTCGACGAGAAATCGCCGAAACCGAAGTTCTATTGCCTGTCGATGCTGCCGTATCCGTCGGGTGCGTTGCACATGGGGCACGTGCGCAATTACACGATCGGCGATGTGATCAGCCGCTATCAGCGCATGCAGGGCAAGAACGTGCTGCAGCCGATGGCGTGGGATGCGTTTGGCTTGCCGGCCGAAAACGCGGCGATCAAGAACAACACCGCGCCTGCGAAGTGGACCTACACGAACATCGAGCACATGCGCGCGCAGCTCGCGACGCTCGGCTATGCGATCGACTGGTCGCGCGAGTTTGCGACAAGCAAACCCGATTACTACGTGCACGAGCAGCGCATGTTCGTGCGCCTGTTCAAGAAAGGTCTCGCGTATCGCAAGCAGTCGGTCGTGAACTGGGATCCGGTCGATCAGACCGTGCTCGCCAACGAGCAGGTCATCGACGGGCGCGGCTGGCGCACCGGTGCGCTGGTCGAAAAGCGCGAGATTCCGCAGTGGTTTCTCAAGATCACTGCGTACGCTGAAGAGCTCTTGCACAACCTCGATCGCATGCCGGGCTGGCCCGATGCGGTCAAGATCATGCAGCGCAACTGGATCGGGCGTTCGGAAGGGCTCGAGGTCGAGTTTGCCGTCAAGGGCGAGGCCGACGCGTTGAGCGTATTCACGACGCGACCGGATACGCTGATGGGCGCGACCTATCTCGCCATCGCTGCGGAACATCCGCTGGCGACGAAAGCGGCGCAAACCAAGCCGCTGGTCGCCGCGTTCATCGAAGAATGCCGTCACGGCGGGACCGCCGAAGCCGACATCGAGACGCAGGAAAAGAAAGGCATCGATACGGGACTCGCCGCGATTCATCCGGTCACCGGCGACGAATTGCCAATCTGGATCGCGAACTTCGTGTTGATGGGCTACGGCACCGGTGCCGTGATGGCGGTGCCCGCCCACGATCAGCGCGATTGGGAATTCGCGACCAAATACGATCTCCTGATCCGAATGGTGATCGTCAGCGACGCGGTGCGCGATGCGATCGCCGAGCTCGGTCGCGATGCGGCGAAAAATCCCGACGCGATGAGTGCGGCGCTCGGCGAGAGCCGCGCGATCGATGTCTACGAGCCGGCCGCGGCCGAGAGCATCGTCGCGGAATTCGAGCGCGACATCATCGAAAAAGGCGCCTACACCGAATACGGCTGGCTAGTGAATTCAGGCGAATACGACGGTCTCGACTATCGCGGCGCGTTCGACGCGCTCGCCGCACGCTTCGAAGCGGTCGGCCGCGGCGCGCGGCGCGTCAACTGGCGGCTGCGCGATTGGGGCGTTTCGCGTCAACGCTACTGGGGCTGTCCGATTCCGATCATCTATTGCGCGAAATGCGGCGCGGTGCCGGTGCCGGAAGACCAGCTGCCGGTCGTGTTGCCGGAAAATGTCGAATTCACCGGTGTGCGTTCTCCGATCAAGTCCGATCCGGAGTGGCGCAAGACAACGTGCCCGGACTGTGGCGGCCCCGCGGAGCGCGAGACCGACACGTTCGACACGTTCATGGAATCGAGCTGGTACTACGCGCGCTACACGAGCCCTGGCGCGGCGGACATGGTCGATGCGCGCGCGAACTACTGGCTGCCGGTCGATCAATACATCGGCGGCATCGAGCACGCGATCCTGCACCTCTTGTACTTCCGCTTCTATCACAAACTTCTGCGTGACGAGGGCTTCGTAAAATCGGACGAGCCCGCGACGAGTCTCTTGTGCCAGGGCATGGTCATCGCCGAGACGTTCTATCGCGAGGAAAGCGACGGCTCGAAGACGTGGATCAACCCCGCCGATGTCGAGATCCGTCGCGATGAACGCGCGCGCGTCGTCGGCGCGATCCAGAAATCCGACGGCAAGCCGGTCGAGATCGGCGGCACCGAGAAGATGTCGAAATCCAAGAACAACGGCGTCGATCCGCAGTCGATGGTCGACAAGTTCGGCGCCGACACCGTGCGCCTCTTCTCGATGTTCGCGGCGCCGCCGGATCAATCTCTCGAATGGAACGAAGCCGGCGTCGAAGGGATGGCGCGTTTTCTGCGTCGTTTCTGGCGCGAAGTGACCACGCACGCGGCGAATCCGGATCATCCCGAAGTCGATCCCTCGAAATTGAATGCCGCGCAAAAGACTCTGCGACGCCAGGTTCACGAGACGATCCAGAAGGTCTCCGACGACATCGGACGTCGCTACGCTTTCAACACCGCGATCGCTGCGTTGATGGAACTCTTGAATGCCGTCGGCAAATTCGACGACACGAGCGATCAGGGCCGCGCCGTGCGCCACGAAGCGCTCGAAGCGATGGTGCTGCTGTTGAATC
>DASYJJ010000041.1:0-3143 GCA_035996605.1 Rhodanobacteraceae bacterium | reverse complement strand
CGCGCGCATCGAACTCGGCGCGAGCGAATATGCATTGCGCTCGCTGCTCGACAACAAGTCGGCGGTGGCGGTGCCGATTTTCCAGGCGCCGGGCTCGAACGCACTGCAGATTTCCGACAACGTGCGCAGCACCATGGCCGAGCTGCAGAAGGACATGCCGGAAGGCGTCGAATACCGGATCGTCTACGATCCGACGCAGTTCGTGCGCTCGTCGATCCGCGCGGTCACGCATACGCTGCTCGAGTCCATCCTGTTCGTCGTCATCGTCGTGATCGTCTTCCTGCAGACCTGGCGCGCGTCGCTGATCCCGCTGCTCGCCGTGCCGGTGTCGGTCGTCGGCACGTTCGCCGTGATGCTGGGCCTCGGCTTTTCGATCAACGCGCTGAGCCTGTTCGGTCTTGTGCTGGCGATCGGCATCGTCGTCGATGACGCGATCGTCGTGGTTGAGAACGTCGAACGCAATATCGAGGCAGGCCTGTCCGCCAAGGAGGCTACTTATAAAGCGATGCGCGAAGTGTCAGGGCCTATCGTCGCGATTGCGCTGACGCTGGCCGCTGTGTTCGTCCCGCTCGCGTTCGTCAGCGGACTCTCGGGCCAGTTCTTCAAGCAGTTCGCATTGACCATCGCGATCTCAACGGTGATCTCCGCATTCAACTCGCTGACGCTGTCGCCGGCGCTCGCCGCGCTGCTGCTGAAATCGCGCGACGCCAAGAAGGACGGCTTTCAGCGTCTGATCGATCGCGTGTTCGGCCCGTTCTTCGTCCGCTTCAATCGCGTATTCCGCCGCGGCGCCGACTCGTACGGCACCGGGGTGACCACCGTGCTCAAGCGCAAGACCGCAATGATGGGCTTGTACGCCGCGCTGATCGGCGCCGCGCTCCTGCTGTTTCACACGGTGCCGGCGGGATTCGTGCCGGGGCAGGACAAGCAATACCTCGTGAGTTTCGCGCAGCTGCCGGACGCAGCGTCACTCGACCGCACCGAAGCCGTGATCCGCCAGATGAGCGATATCGCGCTCAAGCATCCGGGTGTCGAGTCCGCCGTCGCATTCCCGGGACTCTCGATCAACGGCTTCACCAACAGCCCGAACTCGGGCATCGTCTTCGTCACGCTCAAAGAGTTCGATGAGCGCAAGTCCGCGGACCAGAGCGGGTTCGCGATCGCCCAGCAGCTCAATCAGAAATTCGCCGCGATCCAGGGTGCGTTCGTGGCGGTCTTTCCGCCGCCGCCCGTACAGGGGATCGGCACCATCGGCGGCTTCAAACTGCAGATCCAGGATCGCGCGGCGCTCGGCAACGAGGCGCTGAACGACGCGCTGAAAGCTTTCACGGCCAAAGCGCACCAGACGCCCGAACTCGCAGGCGTGTTCTCGAGCTACCAGATCAATGTGCCGCAGCTCTACGCGGACGTCGATCGCACGCGTGCGCAGCAATTGGGCGTTTCGATTCCCGACGTGTTCGACACGCTGCAGATTTATCTCGGTTCGCTCTACGTCAACGACTTCAACAAGTTCGGCCGCACCTACCAGGTCCGCGTGCAGGCCGACGCACCGTTTCGCGCTCACGCGCAGGACATCGGCCTTTTGAAAGCGCGCAACGACAAGGGTGAGATGGTGCCGTTGTCCTCGCTGCTGCAAATGACGCAAAGCCACGGGCCCGATCGCGCGATGCGCTACAACGGTTATGCGTCCGCCGACGTCAACGGCGGTCCGGCGCCGGGCTACAGCACCGGTGAAGCGCAGGCGGCGGTCGAGCGGATCGCGGCGGAAACGCTGCCGCGCGGCATCGGATTCGAATGGACCGATCTCACTTATCAGGAAAAAATCGCCGGCAATACGCTGTTCGTCATCCTGCCGCTGTCCGTGCTGCTGGTGTTTCTCGTGCTGGCCGCGCAATACGAGAGCCTGACGCTGCCGCTCGCCGTCCTGCTGATCGTGCCGATGGGATTGCTGTCGGCGATGGCCGGCGTGTGGCTCACGCATGGCGACAACAATATCTTCACTCAAATCAGCCTCGTGGTGCTGGTCGGCCTCGCATGCAAGAACGCGATCCTGATCGTCGAGTTCGCGCGCGAGCTCGAGCACCAGGGACGCGGCGTCTATGCGGCCGCGATTGAAGCCGCGCGGCTGCGGTTGCGCCCGATCCTGATGACGTCGATCGCGTTCATCGCCGGCGTCACGCCGCTCGTGCTCTCCACCGGCGCGGGCGCTGAAATGCGCCACGCGATGGGGGTCGCGGTATTCGCGGGAATGATAGGCGTCACCAGCTTCGGTCTGTTCCTGACGCCGATTTTCTACGCGCTGCTGCGCTCGCTCGTCATGCGTGGGCGCCAGGCCAATACCGTTGATAACTCCGCGCCGGAACTGCCTGCTGCTACTGCTGCAGTTGCCGCGGCAAACCAATAACAAAAGGGATACAGTCATGCCGAATTCAAGTTCGATCCGGCATTTCGCGGTCAGCGCACTGGCGGCGGCAACGCTGCTGGCTGGCTGTTCGATGACCAAGCCGCCGGAACACATCAAAACAGATGTTCCCGCGCAGTATCGCGAAGCGCTGCCGGGGATCGAGGGCGCATGGAAGCTCGCGCGTCCGGCGGATGCCACCGATCGCGGTACGTGGTGGACGGTCTTTGACGATACCGATCTGAATGGATTGATCATGGCCGCGACGCAATCCAATTCGACGCTCGCAATCGCTCTCGCCCGGGTGAAAGAAGCGCGCGCGATCGCCGGCATCGTCGATGCGAATCGCGCTTTTCAGTTGAGCGCAGGTTTCGGTCCGACCAAAGCGGGCGACAGCACCGGCACCACAACGCAATGGCGCGCGCAATTGAATGCCTCGTACGAAGTCGACCTGTTTGGTCGCCTGTCGGACACCAGCCGCGCGGCGCGCCTCGATGCCCAGGCGCAGGAAGCGGCGTACCGTTCCGTGCTGCTCGCACTGCAGGCCGACGTGGCGCAGCAGTATTTTTCGATCCGCTCGCTGGATACGGAGCTCGACGTGTTGCAGAAAACGATCAAGCTCCGACAGGACGCACTGCGCCTCGTCCAGCATCGCTACGATGTCGGTGACACCAGCGAACTCGACGTCGCCCAGGCAAAAACGGAATTGTCCACCGCGCAGGCCGAGGAAGAACGGGTGAAG
>DASYJJ010000040.1:0-4470 GCA_035996605.1 Rhodanobacteraceae bacterium | reverse complement strand
GATGACGAGAAAACTCGAGTTGACAATGTTGACGATGTTCTGGCCGCCGTCGACGTAGTGGATCACCGGTTGCTCGCCGCTGGCGGCGCGTATCGTTATCGGCTGTTGCGCCACGCCGGCGAGGTCGATCTCGAAATAGCTCGAAAGCAGATACGTGCCGCCATGCATGATCAGCGTGTCGCCCGCCACGAGATTCTGCATCGCGCCGCGAAAATCATCGCCCGGACCGATCTCGATGTCCGCAGCGAGCGCAGTGGCGCAGCATGCGAGCAGAGCCGCTGGCAGCAACGCGCGTATCGCGATCCGGAGAAGCGGAGCCATCGGAATTTCGGCAGTGTCTATATGAGGCGCTGCAATACTGCCGCGAATGCTTCGACGCTTGTGAGCGGCGGATCACACGACGTGCCTTTGCACAGGTATGCGACGACAGGCGATGACGCGTCTTGCGCCGCGAGAACGCCGGAAAGCGCTTCGCCCACCGGGATGAAATACGCGTCAATCGCGCCGGCGTGCCCGCCCAGCAATTCGCGCCATGGACGGGTCGCGCCTTCTTCGCGGTAGCGAACGACGACGTGCGCGGAAGGATCGAGGAATTCGTCGAGCGCCAGCAGCATGCTGCAGCACGCGTGTGGAACGTCCGTGAGCGTCGACCAGGCGGCGCGCAACGCACGCTCGGCAGCGTCGAGGTATCGCGTCCGTGCGAGCAAATGACCGAGCCGCAACAGCGCGCGTGCGGCGACGCCGTTTCCGGATGGCAGCGAGTCGTCCATGAAGGGCTTGGGACGCTGCGGCAGATTCTCGGCATCGTTCCCGGTAAAAAAGAAACCGCCATCTTTGCCATCCTCGAAGCGATCGAGCAGCGCATCGGCGAGTTCGATCGCCCAGTCGAGATCGCGCCGGCTCCAGCGTATTTGCAGCATCGCAAGCAGCGCGTCGAGCAGGAACGCGTGGTCGTCCAGATACGCCGGAAATTTCGCGTTGCCGCCGGCATGGCAGGCGTAGAGGTGTCCTTCGCGCCAGACGTTTTCGTGGAGGAAATCGAGGGCACGAATCGCTTCGGCGAGCAGCGGTCGGCTGGCGAGCCTTCGCGCCGACCGCGCAGCGCCGGCGATCGCGAGCGCATTCCATGCGGTCAGGATCTTGTCATCGAGGCCCGGACGCACGCGGAGCGATCGCGCCTCAAATAGCTTTTGTCGTGCGGTCGCGAGATGAAGTCCGACTTCGTCGTGTGCAAGACCGGTTTGCACGGCAACTTCCTCGATCGACGCGGCGATCTGAAGATGCCACGCGTGGCCTTCGAAATTCGGTGGACGGTCCAGTCCAAAGCGCGCTTGCGCGGCGGCGAATTCATTGGCGCTCAAGAGGTTCCGGATCTCGTCGAGTTGCCAGACGTAGTAAAGCCCTTCCTCGCCGTCCGAATCCGCATCGAGCGAGCTCCAGAAGGCGCCGTGTGGCGCTGTCATCTCGCGGCTGATCCAGCGGGCGCATGCATTCGCGGCATCGGCGAACGTGGGCTCGTCGAACTCGACGGCCGCGCGGGAATAGAGCGGCAACAACTGCGCGTTGTCGTACAGCATCTTTTCGAAATGAGGAATTTCCCAGCGTTCGTCGACACAGTAGCGGAAGAAGCCGCCGCCGAGATGATCGGTGAGTCCTCGCTCGGCCATGCGCGCGAGCGTGAGGCGCGCCATGCTTGCGGACGGGGCGGCGGATTTATCCTTGGCACGCGTGAGCAAGAGCTCGATCTCGCTCGCGTGCGGAAATTTCGGTCCGCCGAGATGTCCGCCGTTTTCGCGGTCGGATGCGGCGGCGATGCGATCGAGCGCGATGCGGATCGGCGCGTCGTCGAGCGCATCCGCGTACGCCGGACCGCGTCCATGTTCGGCGAGAAAATTCGCGAGTGCATCGTTCTGCGTGCGCACTTCTTCGGGTTTGTTGTCGAACCAGGCGCGCACGCCTTCGAGCACCTGGCCGAACGCCGGCGATCCATAACGCGGTGTTTTTGGAAAATACGTGCCGGCGAAGAACGGCACCAGATCGTGCGGCGACAGGAACACGGTCAACGGCCAGCCGCCGCCGCGTCGCGCGAGTGCCTGGTGCGCCAGCTGGTAAACCTTGTCGATGTCGGGACGTTCCTCGCGATCGACCTTGATGTTGACGAAAAGCGCGTTCATCACGCGCGCGGTCGCTTCGTCCTCGAAACTTTCGTGCGCCATCACGTGGCACCAGTGGCACGCGGCGTAGCCGATCGAGAGCAGTATGGGTTTGTTGGCGTCGCGCGCGGCGGCGAGCGCGGCGTCGCTCCACGGCCACCAGTCCACCGGATTGTCCGCGTGCTGGCGAAGATAGGGACTCGTTTCGCGGGCGAGACGGTTGGGCATGATGGCTCGCGGGTGAGTGCGCCGAGTCTACCTGCAACGCGGCGCTTGTCGCGCTACCCGAGAGCCGCTACCGTGCGCGTCCGCCGCTGAATGGACGACTCGTGACCGACGAAATCGAATATCCGGCGCTCTATCTCCGGCGCGGCGAAGATGCGCGCTTGCGCGCGGGTCATCTTTGGGTGTTCTCCAACGAAGTCGATGTCGCGCGCTCGCCGCTCACCGGATTCGAGCCGGGCGAGGCGTGCGCGATCGTCGATCACCACGGCAAGCCGATCGGCTTGGGCTACGTCAATCCGCATTCGCTGATTGCCGCGCGGCTCGTCACGCGCGGTCTGGAGCATCCGCTCGATCGCTCGCTGATCGTGCATCGTCTCAATGTCGCGCTCGCGCTGCGCGAGCGGCTGTACGCGGAGCCGTATTACCGGCTGGTGTTCGGAGAATCGGATGCATTGCCGGGCCTGACGCTGGATCGTTTCGGCGACGTTCTCGTCGGCCAGATCACCACGGCAGGCATGGAACGGCAGAAGGATGCGATCACCGAAGCGATCGTCAAGGTGCTGAAGCCGCGCCAGCTCTGGTGGAAGAACGATGCCTCGGTCCGCGCGCTCGAAAATCTGCCAAGCTACGCCGATCTCGGCTACGGTGAATACGGCGCGCCTGCGCTCGTGCGCGAAGGCGGTCTCGAGTTCGAGATCGATCCGATCGGCGGCCAGAAGACCGGCTGGTTCTACGATCAGCGCGAAAATCGCGATCGTCTCGCGCGCCTCGTCGAAGGCAAGCGCGTGCTCGACATGTTCAGTTATCTTGGCGCGTGGGGTTTGCGCGCGGCGGCATTCGGCGCGACGGAAGTCGTCTGCGTCGACGCATCGCAAGCTGCGGTCGACGCGATAGGGCGAAATGCCGAGCGCAACGGCCTCGCCGATCGCGTCAGCGCGATGCGCGCCGATGCGTTCGATCAGCTGAAGGCTTTTCGCGAAGCACGCGAGCGCTTCGATGTCGTCATCCTCGATCCGCCCGCGTTCGTCAAGCGCAAGAAGGATTTCGCGGAAGGCCGGCTCGCGTATCGCCGGCTCAACGAGCTTGGAATGCAGGTGCTGGCGAAGGACGGGATTCTGATCACGTGTTCGTGCTCGTATCACATGCCGCGCGCCGCGTTGCTGGAAACGGTGCAGCAGGGCGCACGGCATCTCGACCGGCAGGCGCAAGCGCTGATCGCGTTGCAGCAGGGGCCCGATCATCCGGTGCATCCGGCGATTCCGGAGACGGATTATCTCAAGGGCTTCGTCTGCCGGATCCTGCCTGCTTGAGACGGTAGGCGCCCTTTCGCGAACCGGGCACAATGCGCCGTCTGTCCGCGGTAGCGTCTCGTGGCCCACTATTTCGTCGACATCAATCCGATCGCATTGTCCCTGGGTCCGGTGCAGGTGCACTGGTACGGCATCATGTACCTCGTCGGTTTCGCGGTCGCGTGGTGGCTGGGACAAAAGCGCCGCGCCGCCGGACGCCTGCCGGTCACGGCCGATCAGTTTTCCGATCTCGCGTTCTACGCGATGCTCGGCGTGATCCTCGGCGGCCGCATCGGCTACATGGTTTTCTACGATACGGCGCAGCTGATCCATCATCCGGTGAGTCTGTTTCGCGTCTGGGAAGGCGGCATGTCGTTTCATGGCGGCCTGCTCGGCGTGCTCGGCGGCGCACTGATCTGGACGCGGCGGCACAAGCTCAATTTCTTCGACGTGATGGATTTCGTCGCGCCGCTGGTGCCGATCGGGCTCGGTCTCGGCCGGCTCGGCAATTTCATCGGCGGCGAGCTGTGGGGTCGTCACACGGACGCGCCGTGGGGCATGGTTTTTCCGCGCGCGCTCGAAGCGCTCGGCAAGACCAGGGACGATCTCTACCAGATGTATCTCGCCGGCGAGTTGAACGGCGAGGCGCGGCATCCCTCGCAGCTCTACGAATTCTGTCTCGAAGGTGTCGTTTTGTTCACGGTGCTCTGGTTCTATTCGCGCAAGCCGCGCCCGCGTTATGCGGTATCGGGTTTGTTCGCGCTGCTTTATGGTCTGTTCCGCTTTTCCGTCGAATTCGTGCG
>DASYJJ010000039.1:0-3680 GCA_035996605.1 Rhodanobacteraceae bacterium | reverse complement strand
GCGCGCCTTCGGCGGCCTCGAGTTCTCGGAAATCGCCGAGGTGATGGATCTGTCGCGGGCGACGCTCGCTCGCGATTTTCGTACCGCACGTGCCTGGTTGTATCGCACGCTGGAACAGACGGGCGCGCCTCTCGTCACGCCGCAATGACGGCAACGCGGCGGGCGTTCGATCTGTTCGAGCGGGCGATATCGATCGATCCAGCAAGCCGCGATGCGTTTCTGCAGGAACACTGCGCGGGCGATAGCGAGCTTCGCGCCGAGATCGATACGCTGCTGGCGGCCGATGAGTCTGCGGCCGATTTTCTGGCGGCGCCGATCCCGTTCGAAGATGACCGCTGCGGCGAGGAGGTCGGTCTTTATCGACTGATCGAACACGTCGGCAGTGGCGGTATGGGCCGCGTCTACCGCGCCGAGCGTGCCGATGGAGCGTATGCGAAACCGGTTGCGATCAAGCTGCTGTTGATCGACGCGCACGATCTGCGCACGCGTTTCGCGCTCGAGCAGAAGATACTCGGGCAATTCACGCATCCGAACATCGCCAATCTGCTCGATGCCGGCGTGGACAGTCGCGGCACGCCGTATCTCGTGATGGAATTCGTCGACGGCACGTCGATAACCGAGTATGTGCGCGGTCACGATCTTGACTTGCGTGCCCGATTGATCCTTTTTCTCAAGATCCTCGACGCGATACAGACAGCGCACAGTCATCTCATCGTGCACCGCGACATCAAGCCGAGCAATGTGCTGGTCGACGCGCGTGGCGAGCCGAAGGTTCTCGATTTCGGCATCGCGAAACTTCTCACCGGCGACGCAACGGATACGACGCGCACGCGGCTCGGCCCGCTGACCCCGGACTATGCAAGTCCAGAGCAGGTTCGCGGCGAGCCGATCGGAACCGGTTCAGATATCTATTCGCTCGGCGTTCTTCTCTACGAAATCGCGACCGGAGTACGGCCGTACCGGATCGAGGACACGCGCCCGAGCGCGATCGAGCGCCTGGTGTGCGAAACCGTTCCGCAGCGTCCGAGCGCGCATTTGTCTTCGACGAAGGCGGGCAATCTGCGTGATCTCGATGCGATCATCCTGAAGGCGCTGGAAAAATCGCCGCGGCGCCGCTATGCATCCTGTGCGGCGTTCGCGGACGATATTCGGCGCTGGCTCGACGGCGAGGAGGTGCTCGCGCGCGAACCCGCTTGGCCGGAGCGCAGTCTGCGTTTCGTTCGCCGGCACCGGCTCGCCGCATCGGTGATTGCCGCAGCTTCGATCACGTTGCTGGCCGGCAGCGCTGTCGCGCTTTGGCAGGCACATGTGGCTGGTGTCGCGCGCGTGCGCGCCGAGCGCGTGAGCGAGTTCCTGACGGACATGCTCTCGGCGGCGAATCCCGCCGATCTCGGCCGCAATGCGACCGTTTCGGACGTGCTCGACCGCGCTCGCCGGCTTGCCGCCCGCGACTTGACCGACGATCCAGAAACCGCCGCTGCGACCGAGATGACGCTGGTGAAAACCTACGCCTCGCTCGGCGATTGGAATTCGGCGCGGGGATGCGCCGAGACCGCGTTGTCGATTGCGCGCAAGGCGGGCGACATGGATTCGATCATCGATGCCGAAATCGCGTTGGGCGAGATTCTCGACTACATCGGCAATGTCGACGACGCGCAGGCGATGCTCGAGAGCGGCCGCAAGGATGCGCTCGCAAAAGGCAATGCGCGCCAGCGGGCCGGCGCCGCGCATATTCTCGGGCGGCTCGAGAATCGCAAAGAACACAAGGACATTGCTCGCGCCTGGTTCGAACAGGCTTTGAAAGAGGTGCCCGACGACGATCCGGAATCGCGCTCGTTCATGCTCAACGATCTCGCCTCCATGAAGCAGCAGCTCGGCGATGCTGAAGGTGGCTTGCCGCTGCTGCGCGAGAGCGTGGATCTGATGCGCAGGACTTATCCGCGCGGGCATCCGTCGGTGGGCATTGCGCTCTCGGCACTCGCCGGCGGTTATGCCAAAGCAGGTCAGCTGGATCTTGCCGCACGTACTTATGCCGAAACGGTTGCGATGCAGATCGATCTGCTCGGCGCGTATCACCCGAACGTGGTCATGACGCTCAGCGCGATTTCGGCGCTCGATCTCAAGCAGGAAAACGTGGACGCAGCGGTTACCGACGGAGCCCACGCGGCCGAGGCCGCCGATCATTTGCCGGCGACGTCGCAGGCTTACGCGGCGGGCGCTTACTCGGCCTACGGGGCCGCACTGGTCCGCGCGAATCGCGGCGCCGAAGCGATTCCCGTCCTTGAAAAAGCGCTGGCGATCTATCGAGAAAAACTCGCGCCGGATCACGCATTGATTGCCATCGGTGAAAGCGTGATGGGACTTGCGCGAGCGCAAACCGGAGATGTCGCAGGCGGGGGTTCGTTGGCCGCGAGCGCCTACGATCGATTGCGCGCCAAGCTCGGCGAGAACGCCGAGCCAGTCATCCTTGCCCGCCAGAGACTCGATCGGATTCAGGCGCTCCAGCCGCGCAGCGCGGCGGCAGTGCCGCGCTGAGCGTCCACTGCAACGGTGGTCGATTTGCGGGCGGCCTCGGAGTCCGTGTCGATCCGAAGTCGGCGCTGCGCCCGCCGCGCGCTATTTCGCGCAGCGATAGGCCTTTCCGCTCACGTTCGAGACATCGTGGCCGACGATCTTGTTCCACACGATGTGTGTCGCCCCGGCCTTGGCCGCATCGTCGCGCGCTTTTTCCATGGCCGCGCCCAGAGCCTCGCGCGTGTATTTGCCGGAGGAAGTGGGCGCTGTCACGTCTTTCAGAAACGTGCAGTTGGCGACCTTGGCGGCGGTGGCATCTTCGACGCCGCCGGCTTGCGCAGTCGAAATGAAGCCTGACATCACGGCGACTGCGGCGACGAACGGCAGGATTTTCATCGGATAGCCCTCGAAGGTGGAACGCGATACGCGCCTTTTCTGGGGCGCGCCCTCTGGCATGCAGCGCTGCAAACGCAAACCCGGCGGCGCACCGGGTTCAACCCTTGCAGAGATACGCTTTTCCGGCGACCGTCGTGACGTCGGTGCTCGACACTTTGCCCCACACGACATGCGTCGCGCCTGCTTTGGCGGCCTGGTTGCGGGCATCTTCCTTGGCCTTGGAGACACCGGCCTGCGCCAGACGTTCGCCGAACACCGAACGACCGTCGACATCCTGGACGAATGTGCAGTGGGCCACTTGGGCCGCGTCCGCATCGACGATGCGATCATGACCTTTGACTGGGTCCGATTGTGCCCAGAGCAGGACGGCGAAAGCAGCCAGAGCCGTGCAGCGCAGCGCGTTCATCCGATGATCCTCGTCAGGCACCCGTCCACAGTGTGCGACTCGAGGCGACTCGGCGCATCCGAAAGATTACTGTCCTTCAGGTCGCGAGGCCATCTTGGCGGGCCGCCACGAACGCATCGAAGCGCTCGATCGCGTCGTCGACCTCGACGAGATCCATCACGTCGCGGTATTCGAGCTTCGTGCCCCACGGCAACGCATCGGCGGATTTGCGGCGGAACTTGCGTGCCGCGGCGTCGTAGCGATCGACGCACCAGCGCCGATCGGAATAAGGTCCCGATCGCACGGGGTTGCTCGCGGCATGAAGACCGAGCACGGCGCTGCCGACCGCGTTGGCCATGTGCATCGGCCCCGAATCCGGGCAAAG
>DASYJJ010000038.1:0-3175 GCA_035996605.1 Rhodanobacteraceae bacterium | reverse complement strand
CGACCGTACTGTGCCTGGCCCAGCCTGATCCCGCGCGTCGTCACAACCGAACCGGAGCCGCCCCGACATGCTGACCGGCCAAATCACTTCGGCCATCATCGGCATTGCGCTCGCCGGCGCCATCCTGTTCTTGGTCCGCCGCGATCATCTGCACGGGCCCTACGCGCTCTGGTGGTTCGCGGTGGCGGCAGCGACGTTCGCGCTCGGCGTTTTCCCCACGCTGATCGCATGGCTCGGCAGGATGACCGGGATCGGCTATGCGCCCGTCTTGCCGATCGTCGTGGGCTTGTCGCTCGTGCTGATCCGGATGCTCAAGCTCGACATCGACCGCTCGCGCCAGGAGCGCCAGATCCGCCGTCTGATACAGAAGCTCGCGATTCTCGAACAGGAACTCGACCGTCTCGGCGGCAGGTCGCCTCCGGCGCTGCCCGACGATCACACGCCCTGAGTCAGAGGGCATGCGCATCCTGCATCTCGGCAAGTATTACGCGCCCGAACGCGGCGGTATAGAAAGCTACACGCGCGCATTGTGCGAATTTACGGCCGCGCACGGCCACACCGTCGGAGCGCTCGTGCATCAGCGGCCGGGCGTATGGCACACGACGCGCGAGGTCATCGATGGCGTCGAAATTCGCCGGGTCGCATGCATCGGCGCTCCGATCTACACGCCATTGAGTCCAACCTTCCCGATCCAGCTCGCGTATGCGTTGCGCGATATACAGCCGGACATCCTCCATCTGCATCTGCCGAATCCGTCCTGCTTCTCGGTGCTCGCGAGCGCACGCGCACGCCGTTTGCCGTGGCTCATCCACTGGCATTCCGATATTCCGCCGGATGCGCCGGACTGGCGTCTGCGCGTCGGCTATCGCGCGTATCGCCCGTTCGAGCAGGCGTTGCTGAAGCGCGCGAGCGCGGTGGTGACTACGTCACGGTCCTATCTCGACGCGAGCGCGGCGCTGGTGCCGTGGCGCACGAAATCGCGAGTGATTCCGCTCGGAGCGGAAGATCTTCCGCTCGCGCAGACGCG
Organism: Rhodanobacteraceae bacterium; assembly: GCA_035996605.1. GTDB lineage: Bacteria > Pseudomonadota > Gammaproteobacteria > Xanthomonadales > Rhodanobacteraceae > Dokdonella_A. The sequence continues at coordinate 2,148 of DASYJJ010000038.1, read as the reverse complement.
CCCTGATCTCTGGCCGGCGGGCGACGGATTGCGCCTGCTAGGCGTCGGACGATTGAGCCACTACAAAGGTTTCGAAGTTCTGGTCCGCGCGCTCGCGCGCGCGAACGGCGCGCGTCTCCTTTTGATCGGCGACGGCGAATGCGCGACGGATCTGCGCAGAATCGCCGACGAAAGCGGCACCGCATCGCGCATTCACTTCGCCGGCACGGTGGACGACGAAACGCTGCTTGCGGCCTATGCGAGCGCCGACGCGTTCGTGCTCCCATCGATCAATCGCGGCGAGGCATTCGGCCTTGTGCTGCTCGAAGCGATGCGCGCGCGTTTGCCCGTCATCGCCAGCGCGATACCGGGCTCGGGCATCGGCGAGGTTGTCGTCGATGGCGAAACCGGATTGCTGACCGCTCCCGGCGATGCGCAAGCGCTGAGCGCTGCAATCACTCGCATGCAGGATCCGGAGCTGCGCCGGCAATTCGGTGCGCGCGGCCGCCAGCGCTGGGAAGACCACTTCACGCTGGAACAGTCCGCGCAGCGTTGGCTTGCGCTCTACGCCGAATCGCGACGCTGACGTCCGTACTCGGGTCGGCCATCGGCCGGAGCAGCACCGCGGCCAGCACGAACACACTCGGCACCAGCTGCAGGATCAGGCGGTTCGCGCTGGTGAAATCCTGCGCCCACGCCGACGCAGTCGTCAGGAAAAACAGCGCGAAGAGAAAACCGAAATCGATCAGCAGCATCAAACCGATCATTCGCGCTGCGCGATCTTCGCGAAAGCGCGCGCGACGCACGAAGAGCAACACCGGAATGATGTACCAAAGAAGATGCCAGTTCGGCAACGTGAACAAGCTCGCGACCATCGCGCCGCCGACGCCATGCCAAGCGAGCGCAAACGAGCCGATCGACGGAATCTCGATCCAGCTTTCGCCTTGAAGGTTGGCGGCGAAACCCGCGACGAGCGCGCCGACGATGAGCAGCGCCGGAATGCACAACAGCGCAAGCCGCCGGCGGCGCGGCGGCACGAGATCGAATGCGACCACCGCACAAAACGCGACGAACCACACCATGCCTTCGAGCTTCAGCAACGGAAGACAAAGCGCGATCGCCGTCGCCAGCGCTAGCTGACGCGGTTCGCGCAGGGTGAGCCAGCGCGTCCACGCCAGAGTCGCAAGTCCAAGCGTGAGTGCGACCCAAAGATCCGCGTAACCTGCGAGCGCAACGTGCGCATCGATCAGCGGCAGCGAGACGAGCCCATACACCAGCGCAAGCGCAATCCACGCAGCGAGTCCGAGCGCGCGCCAGTAGCCGTACGCGGCGAACGAGAACGCCATCAGCGCGCCGCACCACGCGACATCGACCAGCGGCTCGTTCCACGCGCCGGCAGCGCTCGCGAACCAAAGCTGCACCCAGGCGAGAAGTTCGGGATAACTCCATGACGCCGCCGTGCGCAACGCCTGATCGGGATTCGCCAACCAGTTGAGCATCGACACATACGGCTCGACATGGCCGGTCAGAAACCAGGTTTTCGGTTTCGTCGACCACGCTGACCACGCATCCCACGGGAACACCGGTCGCAGCGATGCTTCGTCACCTATCACCGCGAATCGAAACGCGATCCACGCCAACAAGAGCCACCACAGCGCACGAAACGCCACCGAGAATGCCTCGACGCGCGGCGGCGATTCCGGCGGCATCCGGCGAACGCGCGCGATGGCCGCGATCCATGCGCCAACTCCGATCGCTGCATACCAGGGCCACGCGCGCGAAAACGCGTGCGCCGTATCGCCGAAGGCCGCGAGCCGCGCGCAACCGGCGGCGACGAAGAGACCAATCAGCCATCCCGCACCGATCGCCGCGGGAATGTCGGCTACCCAGCGCGCACGCGCCGAAAGCGCCATCCAGATGCCACCGCCGACGAATGCAGGCAGCAACCATGCCGCGATGTAGGCGAAATCAAGGCCCATGGTGATACCTGAATACGACGACCGGATCATTTTCGAAACTGTCGCCGTGGATCGATCCCGACGTAAGCAGATGTTCGCTGTGCGCAAGCAGCTTTCGCCACGTCGGATTCGTGCGCCACTCCTCGCTCCTGAAAAAGACGATCAGCGTTCCGTTGGGCAGCGTGTCGCCGAATGGGCTCGCGTATCCGAA
>DASYJJ010000037.1:0-2964 GCA_035996605.1 Rhodanobacteraceae bacterium | reverse complement strand
ACTTCAGCGACGACGCGTGGAGACCAGAATTCGGTCAGCGTCGCGGCGATCTTTCGGGGTGATGTTGATTGGGGCATGGCGGCTCGCCGGGCTACCTGAATTTTTTCTGGAAAAGGTTCGATTGCGCGTCGGATGATACCGCGCACGACATGACGAAGCGCGGTTTCCGGACCTGCATTCGTCGTCGTCCCGGGGCTATCCTTCGGCGTCGAACCCTCACCAGAAAGCGCAATCAGCCGACAGCGTCACCGGACTTGTGCGCCACCCACGCGCCGATCAGCGCCGAGCCGTACGGAATCGCCTGCGCCGCAAGAATTGCGATCCAGAGTTTGCCTTCGACATAGTTGATGCCGATCGAGTTGATCATGCCGAAGATGCCGGCCATCAACGCGAGGAACAGCAGCAGTTCCTCACTGACTGAGACGAACGCGCTCGGTTTCTTGCCGATGCGCCGGCTCTTCGCCGTGCGCACGAACTCGCCCTTCTGTTTCCAGAGGCCGAGAAAAATCCCGCGCGCGATCGCGTGCGAGAGGCCCATGCTCGCGACCGATGCGGCGAAAGTGTCGTGCCACGAGCACGGCACGCGCTTGCGATAGAGGATGATGCCGAACGCGGCCTTGCACACGAAGAAACCGATCAGCGGCACCAGGAACAGGTACATCGGCAGCGTGAAGTATTTCGGCGCGAGCACCATGCCGAGCGTCCACAGCATCGCCATCAGCGTGAACACGAGATGCAGCGCATCGCCGAACCACGAGAACCAGCCGGTCAGGAAATGGAAGCGCTGTCCGCGCGTCAGCGTCGAGGCTTTGGATATCATCCAGCTCCAGCGCGCTTTCATGATCTGCATCGCGCCGAATGCCCAGCGATATCGCTGCGATTTGTACGCGGTGAAATCGGCTGGCGTGAGGCCGCGGCCCATGACCTCGTCGACGTAGACGAGATCGTAGCCTTCGCGCATCAGGCGAAGGCCGAGCTCAGCGTCCTCGCAGATCGTCCATTCCGACCATGCGCCGGTGTCGGCGAGTGCGGTGCGCCGCACCATCGTCATCGTGCCGTGCTGGATGATCGCATTGCGCTCGTTGCGATGATGCATGCCGATGCGGAAAAAGCCGTCGTATTCCCAGTTGGTCATGCGCCGGAACGCGTTGTGCTCATAGTCGCGATGCGCCTGCGGGCATTGCACGACCGCGACTTTCGGATCGTGGAAATAACCGGCGAGGGCGGCGAGCCAGTCGCGGCGTACTTCGTAATCGGCATCGACGACCGCGATGATGTCGGCGCGCGCATCGGTTTGTTCGAGCCCGTAGTTCAGCGCGCCCGCTTTGAAGCCAGGCCACGGATCGAGATGAAAGAAACGGAATTTTGCACCTAGTCGTGCGCAATGCGCCTCCACGGGCTTCCAGACTTCTTCGTTCTTCGTGTTGTTGTCGATGACGAGCACTTCGTAGTTCTCGTAATCGAGCGCGGCCAGCGAATCGAGCGTCAGGATCACCATCTCCGGCGGCTCGTTGTAGCAGGCGAGATGGATCGAAACGAACGGCTGCTGCTCGCCGGGATCGGGCGGCAGGAGTTTGAATTCGCGCAGCCAGCGCGGGCGCCACAGCACTTCGGTGAACTCGAAGCCGTTGATCAGCAGGATCAGGATGATCGCGAGCTGCGCGGGAAACAGCAGCACGAGCATTCCCCAGTCGAACGGATCGAGATAGAAGTCGTACGGCAGCGTCGCCATCCAGACCAGGATCGCCGCCGATACCTGGATCAGCGCAAGGAAGAACGCAAGTCCGCGCGCGTGAAAACGAATGAAATGCCGCGCAAACCAGAACATCGGCATCAGCGCAATGAGTGAGGCGAAGCCGGCTTTCCAAGGCCAGTTCGGATCGTCGATCACGGTTCCCGTAAATGCGAACTTCTGCTGACGATTCGCGTTGAACATGCCCCAATACGGGCCGGCGCGGCCTTCGACGGCTTCCTTCCAGGGCTGATCGATTGCCTCCATGACGTAGTAGTCGAGGTGCTCGTGCGCGGCGACGTTGAACCAGTCGCGCAGGAAGTGCGCTTCGTCGGCGAGCGAAGGCTGCGCGAATTTTCTGCGATCGCCGTTCGAGGGCCAGCCGACTTCGCCGATCACGACGGGCTTGTCCGGAAACCCTTGCTTGGCGACGAGTGCCTTGACCGCCTTGTATTGACCGAGCACCCAGCCGATCGCGTCCTTGCGCGGAATGAATTCCCAATACGGCAAGATGTGGACGGTGACGAAATCGACATGCCGGATCAGCTCGGGATGGCGCTGCCATGTATCGAGCGGCTCGGCGGTGGACACTGGAACCCTGAGCTGGGCGCGCGCGCGATCGAGATAACCGATCAGCTGTTGCGCATCGAGCTCGCCGAGCAACACCGTTTCGTTGCCGACGATTGCGCGATCGATGTTGTCGTACTTGCGGCTCAGCGCGACCAGCGATTCGATCTCGCGATCGTTGTGCTCGATGCGTGTATCGAGCCACGCGCCGGCCATGACGGTCATTCCGTAGAAACGCGCGAGTCGCGGAATCTCCGGACTCTCGAGCGAGGAATACGTGCGCAGCCGCTTGCTGTAGGCGGACATCAGGCGGATGTCGCTCGCAAGTTCGGCTTCGCTCGGGAAGATGCCGCGGTTCGGGTCCTGATAGCGCTGGAACGCGCTGAACGCGAAACCGCCGATATCGCCGCTCCAGTCCGGGATGTGCACCGGCCGGTTGAGAAACGCCCACAGCCCGACGTTGAGCGCCGCCACCAGCAGCGTCAGCAGCAGGGCTCGCCAGAACGACTTGCGAACCGGCACGGGTGCTGGGCGGGTATTCAAACCGATCTCGGAGAAGAGCTGCGAAAACGCGGCGCAGCATAGCCGGAAGGTCGGGATTCGGGAAACCGGAAACGGAAACGGGATTCGGGATTCGGGATTTCACGCTTGCGAGCCGCCGATGA
>DASYJJ010000036.1:0-6312 GCA_035996605.1 Rhodanobacteraceae bacterium | reverse complement strand
CGAAGCGGTCGATGCCGATCACGCAACCTTCGCCGCGCACGTATTTCCACCAGAGCGCGCTCGCGCCGGCTTCGATCGCGATCTTCGGCACGCCGGAAGGCAGCACGGATTCGCGGTAGGCGTCCGGCTGGCGATCGAACGTCGTCGTCGAAGGCATCGACACGATGCGCACGCCGATGCCTTCGGCCGCGAGCTGCTTTTGCACGGCGAGTGCGAGCCCGACTTCCGAGCCGGTTGCGATCACGATGCGGTGAATCGAGCCGGAAGGATCGGAGACCACATAACCGCCATTCTCGATCGCGGCGATGCGCGCGTCGTCGCGCAGCACGAACGGAAGGTTCTGCCGCGACAGGATCAGCGCGGTCGGCCCACTTCGGCGCTCGAGCGCGAGTTTCCAGGCGACCGCCGTTTCGACGGTGTCGCACGGGCGCCAGACTTCGAGATTCGGAATCAGGCGAAGGCTCGATACGTGCTCGACGGACTGATGCGTCGGCCCATCTTCGCCAAGACCGATCGAGTCGTGCGTGAACACATGAATCACGCGCAGCTTCATCAATGCCGCCATGCGGATCGCGTTGCGGCTGTAGTCGCTGAAAGTGAGGAACGTACCGCCGAACGGAATGTAGCCGCCATGCAGCGCGAGTCCATTCATGATCGCGGCCATGCCGAACTCGCGAACGCCGTAACTGATGTAGCGCCCGGGTTGGTCGCGCTTCAGCGTCGAGGCGTTCTTCCAGATCGTGAGATTCGAATGCGTGAGATCGGCCGAGCCGCCGATCATTTCGGGAATGGCCGGCGCGAGCATCTCGATCGCGAATTGGCTCGCTTTGCGCGTCGCTACGGATTCCGCTTTCGCATTCGCAGTCTCGACGAGCTCGCGTGCGATCTTGTCGAAATCGCCCGGCAATTCGCCGGCAATCCGGCGCACGAATTCAGCGCCGGCCTCGGGAAACGCCGCGCAGTAACGATCGAAACGCCGATCCCACTCGGTCTGCAATTCCGCGCCCCCCTCGGACGCATCCCACGCGCGCGTGATCTCGACGGGAATTTCGAACGGTGCATGGGGCCAGTCGAGCGCGCGGCGTGTCGCGGCGATTTCGTCCGCGCCGAGCGGCTCGCCGTGCGCTTTCGCCGTGCCGGCACGCGTCGGTGCGCCCTTGCCTATCGATGTCTTGCAGACAACGAGCGTCGGCCGTTCCGCGTCGCTCTTGGCGAGATCAATCGCGCGATCGACCGCTTCGACATCATGGCCATCAATGCCGTCGATCACTTGCCAGCCGTACGCACGGAAGCGTTTTGCGGTGTCGTCGGTGAACCAAGGCTCTACGGCACCATCGATCGAAATGCCGTTGTCGTCGTAGAACGCGATCAGTTTGCCGAGCTTCCAGGTTCCCGCAAGCGCGCAGGCTTCGTGCGAGATGCCTTCCATCAGACAACCGTCGCCGAGAAATACATAGGTGTGGTGATCGACAATCGCGTGTTCGGGCCGGTTGAATTCGGCAGCGAGCAGGCGCTCGGCGAGAGCCATTCCGACCGCATTGCTGATGCCTTGGCCGAGCGGACCGGTCGTCGTCTCGACACCGGGTGTAACGCCGACTTCGGGATGACCCGGCGTCTTCGAATGCAGCTGACGAAACCGCTTCAGTTCCTCGATCGGGAGATCGTAGCCGGTGAGATGCAGCAGCGCGTATTGCAGCATCGAGCCGTGACCGTTCGAGACCACGAAGCGATCGCGATCCGGCCACTCGGGATCGCGCGGGTTGTGGCGCAGATGCCGCGTCCAAAGCGCGACCGCGATCTCGGCCATGCCCATCGGCATGCCCGGATGCCCGGATTTGGCTTTCTCGACCGCATCGGCGGCAAGAAAGCGAATCGAATTGGCCATGCGCGTGGTGTCGGCGCGTGTTTCGAAAGCAATCGAAGTGACGGCGTTCATGCGACGGCCTCCAGATGCGTCTGCCGCGCCTGCGCTTTCTGCTTGCGCTCGAGAATGCGCCAGACGAACGGCGTGAAAATGATCTCGATGGCAAGCTCCATCTTGCCGCCCGGCACGACGATCGTGTTCGCGCGCGACATGAACGAGTCGTGCAGCATTGAAAGCAGATAGCGGAAATCGATGCCTTTCGGATCGCGGAAGCGGATCACGACGAAACTCTCGTCGGCGCTCGGAATCGCGCGCGCGATGAACGGATTCGACGTGTCAACGGTGGGCACGCGCTGCAGGTTCACATGCGTGCGCGAAAATTGCGGGCAGACGTAGTGAACGTAGTCGTGCATGCGGCGCAGCACCGTATCCATCACGGCTTCGGTCGAATAGCCACGCATGGAGCGGTCGCGATGCAGTTTCTGGATCCATTCGAGATTGATGACCGGCACGACGCCGATCAGGAGATCCGGATGCTTCGCGATATCGATCTTCTCGTGCACGACCGCGCCGTGCAGACCTTCGTAGTACAGAAGATCGGACGGCGGCACGTCTTCCCATGCCGTGAACGTTCCCGGATCCTGCTTGTAGGGCTCGGCTTCGGCTGCATCATGCAGATAACGCCGGCGCTTGCCGCTGCCGGTTGCTGCGTAGTCGGCAAACAAACGCTCCAGATCCTCGAACAGGTTCGCGTCGTGGCCGAAATGGCTAAAATGCGAGTGCCCGTCCTTGTCGGCTGAGGCAACTGCCTCGCGCATCGCTTTGCGATCGTAGCGGTGGAAGCTGTCGCCTTCGACGATCGCTGCGTTGACATGCTCGCGCCGGAACATGTTCGAGAACGTGCGCGTGACCGAAGTCGTGCCGGCGCCCGAAGAGCCGGTGATGGCGATGATCGGATGAAGTTCTGACATCGTCGTTCTCCTTCAAGTCACGCCGGTGTGCGGAAGAGACCGCGCACGGCGAACAGCGGTTGTTCGCTGTCGCGCGTGTCGCCTTCGTGGTGATAACGCTCGATGCGCTCGACTTCGGAGCGCGAGCCGAACACGAAACCGATCTTCTGGTGCAGCGCGTCGGGTTTGACGTCGAGCATGCGCTTGTAGCCGGTGCTCGCGCGTCCGCCCGCCTGTTCGATCAGCAGCGCAATCGGATTGCATTCGTACGTGAGGCGGAGCCTTCCGTTGACGCCCGGCTTCCTGGTGTCGCGCGGATACATGAAAACTCCGCCGCGCATCAGGATACGGTGTGTTTCGGCGACCAGTGACGCGATCCAGCGCATGTTGAAGTCCTTGCCGCGCGCTCCACTGGAACCTTTGAGGCATTCGTCGACATAGCGTTGCACCGGGTATTCCCAGAACCTGCTGTTCGAGGTGTTGATGGCGAACTCGTGCGTGTCTTCGGGAATGCGCAGGTTGCGATGCGAAAGGATGAATTCGCCGAGCAGCGGATCGAGCGTGAACGCGTGCACGCCGTTGCCGGTGGTGAGCACGAGCATCGTCGATGGCCCGTAGATCGCGTAACCGGCAGCGACTTGTTCCGCGCCGCACTGCAGGAAATCGTCGGGGGCGGGGTCGACGCCCGCGTTCGGTGCGCGGATGATCGAGAAGATCGAGCCAACCGACACGTTGACATCGATGTTCGATGATCCATCGAGCGGATCGACCAGCAAAAGATATTTGCCGCGCTCATACGCGGTCGGCAGAAGGTACGGCTCGTCGAGTTCCTCCGACGCCATGCCGGCGACGTAGCCGCGGTTCTCGTTCAAGCGGATGAAAATGTCGTTGGCGATCACGTCGAGCTTTTTCTGCCTCTCGCCGTGCACGTTGCTGGCTTCGGCATTGCCGAGAAGATCGGCGAGCGAACCGTGCGCGACCGCGCGCGAGATCGCCTTGCACGCGGTGGCGACGGAGTGCAGCACGCCATTGAGATCGCCGCGCGCTTCGGGATGACTGCGGCGCGCTTCGATCAGGAATTCGGTGAACGTGGTCTTGTCGGTCAGTAGCATGCGGCCCTCCCCAAAGGCTCGTGTGCGATCGCGTGCCGATGCCACTCGCGCAGGCAAGCGAGATCAACGTAAGGCGCTCCGGGCGCATCCTTCGGCAACGGATGATCCCGATCGCCAAGATGTGGCAGCGAGACGAACGCCGGCGGCAGCGATTCGGCCAGCGAATACCAGGTCGGCGTCGCGATGACAGCGAGGCCTGCCGCGCCTGCGCTCCGGATGCCGTTCGCGGAGTCCTCGAAGGCAAGGCATGCATCGGCGTCGAGCGCGAGCTGGCGCAACACTTCCAGATACACGTCGGGTGCGGGTTTCAGCCGCGTGATTTCGCTGCCCGAGACGACAACCGCAAAGCGGCCGCGCCATGCGTGGCCGAACTGAGGTTCGAGGAGCGCATCGAGATTCGCTGCGGTCGTCGTCGTCGCGATCGCGAGACGCACACCGGCCGCGTCGGCTTCGTCGAACAGCCGCACGATGCCGGGTCGGAGCGGCAGCGGCTGTTCGCGCAATGACGCATCGTAGCGTTTGGTCTTGGCCGCATGCAGCGCAACCAGAAGATCGTCGAACTCGGGGCGCTTCGCGAGCAATGGATCCTCGCGCTCGGCATACGCGCGCATGCGCTGGCGGCCACCCGCAATGCGCAACAGATCGCGATACGTGCCGCGGTTCCACCACCACACGAGTCCCGCGGCGGCGAACACCGCGTTGAACGCGCGGCGATGGAATTCCTCGGTGTCGGCGAGCGTGCCGTCGACATCGAAGATCAGCGCGCGCAATTCGGCGGTCATGTCCCTGCCCTCTTGTCGGGCACCGCGCGCACGCCGGCGAGCACGCGCGACTGCAGGATGTCTTCGGCTTCGATGGTCTGCAGCGCGGCCTTGTCGACATTGCCGCCTTGCTCGAGCAGCCGACGCGCCTGGCGTAGGCGCGCGCGATCGAGGGCGTTCCGAATCGATCGCGCGTTGGCGAAATGCGGTTGCGCGCGGCGGCGCTCGACGTAGTCGTGCAAGACCGTCTTCGCGCGCGGCGACAGCGAGTAGTTCCATCCTTCGAGGATGATTTCTCCGATCGCGAGCAGCTCGTCGTCGGTGTAGTCCGGAAAATCGATGTGGTGCGCAATGCGCGAGCTCATGCCCGGATTCGAGCGGAAGAACGTCTCCATCCGATCCTTGTAGCCGGCGAGGATCACGACCAGATCGTCGCGATTGTTTTCCATGACCTGCAGCAGGATTTCGATTGCTTCCTGCCCGTAGTCGCGCTCGTTCTCCGGGCGAAAAAGGTAGTACGCCTCGTCGATGAACAAAACGCCGCCCATCGCCTTCTTGAGGACTTCCTTGGTTTTCGGCGCGGTATGGCCGATGTACTGGCCGACGAGATCGTCGCGCGTCACCGCAACCATGTGCCCCGTGCGGCTGTAGCCGAGCCGGTGCAACAAATCCGCCATGCGCAGCGCGACCGTCGTCTTGCCGGTACCGGGATTGCCGGTGAAGCTCATGTGCAGCGACGGCGCGCCGGCAGCGAGCTGCATGTCGCGGCGCACCTTGTCGACGACGAGCAGCGAGGCGATCTCGCGGATGCGCTTCTTCACCGGCGCAAGACCGATCAGGTCGGCATCGAGCTTGTCGAGCACGGCTTGCACGCCGGACTCGTTCCAGATCGCTCGAAGGTCGATGGTCGACTCGCTCATGCGACGGCTCTCGCTCAACCTAGGACTGCTCAGCCGTTCGTGCTCGATAGCTCGGCGCAAACGGCGTCGGAAATTAAAAATCGTGTCGGAAATCCGGAAGTCCGGATTTCCTTTTTCAGCCGTAACGCTCGCCCTCGGGCTTGGCCACGGCGTAACTCGTGACGGTGTAGTGGATCTGCCGGCCTGGGCCTTCCTGGCGCGTCAGCGCAAAGCCCGGCTCGTTCTTCGGACGGTTCACGATGAACGACATCGCCGGGCTTTCGATGCCGCGCCCGGAGTTGAACGCGATCACGCGCACGTAGTGATTCGGAAATGTCTTGCGGCACTCGTTGATCTCCATGAGGATCCCGGCCGGATCCTTCAGATCGAACATCGGATTGCCGTACATCTCCCAGTAGGTGTTGCGCGGATGCGGATCATCGGTGTACTCGACGCTGACCGCCCAGCCGTTGCTGAGCGCGTACTTGATCTGCGCGGTGATCTGTCCGTCGCTGAGATCGGGCAGGAATGAGAACTGGCCCTGGGTGACGCGGTTACCGGGGTTGGTCATCATGGCGTTGTTCCTCGGAGGCTCGTCGTCCCGGCGAAAGCCGGGATCCATCGTGCTTTTTGCGCGAAAATCAAAATGGGTCTCGGCGTTACTCGCGCTTGGCGCTCGCCCTTTTGGGCGAAGTTCGCTGTTCGCTCGCTGCGCTCGCAGTCGCC
>DASYJJ010000035.1:0-19501 GCA_035996605.1 Rhodanobacteraceae bacterium | reverse complement strand
GATCAACGCGATCGATGCGAGCTCGCGCCGCGTGATCGCCACCTGGAAACTCGACGGCTGCGAATCACCGAGCGGACTCGCGCTCGATGCCGCGCGTCATCGCCTCTTTTCCGTTTGCTCGAACGAGCACATGGTCGTCACAGACTCCGAATCCGGCAAGCACATCGCAACGGTGCCGATCGGCAAGGGTCCCGATGGAGCGGCCTACGATCCGGATCAGCGCTTGGTTTACAGCCCAAACGGGCGCGATGGCACGCTCAGCATCATCCGCCAGATCGATGCGGACCATTACGAAGTCGCCGCGACCGTTCCCACGCAGCCAAGCGCGCGCACGATGGCGCTCGATGTGAAGTCGCACACGCTCTATCTCTCCGCCGCGACGCTCGGACCACCGCCGGCGCCAACCAAGGAGCAGCCGCGGCCACGCCCGTCGATGGTTGCGGATTCGTTCTGCGTGCTGGTAGTTTCACCGGGCGACGTCGCGCACCACAAATCCTGAAGGCTCGGCGCCCAGCGTATTCGCTGGGATATTGCCTGGTGATCAAGCGATGACGCGATCGCGCAAGGCGACCGTTCGCTCGATCAATCGATGACCGGCAACCTGATTTCCGAGACGGTGTCGAGCGGCTTGTCGGTGACGCGTCGAGTCTCTACGCGCGGATCGGGCAGGACAACCGGATTGTCGGGACTCATCAGCGCATGCTCGAGCAGATACTTGCGTGTCTGCTCGATCCAGCCCGGCAATGTCTCGGTGCGCCAGAGCTCCATCGCATCGAGCCAATCGTGACAGGAGCGCAGATACGCCGATGTCGACGACCAGTCGACCTCCGGCAGCGGCGGCGGCGGTATTCGCGGCGATACGGCCATGCGCACACGATACACCCGCGAGCGTTGCATCAAAAGATACCGACGGACGTTTCGGCACCGCGCATCGCTCCGGGCGTGCCGATCATCGGTGCGAAGCGTCCGGAAATCGAATCGCGACGCGCGGCAGTCAATCTGGAAACGCGTGATCGAGCCATGCAGGTACCTGCCAACGCGTTGGCACGCTGAACAAACAGGATTGAAGACCGGTGGGCGATCGAACGACATCGCCATGCTGCGGAACGCGCATGTTGCCCGTCGCGCGCGACGTGGCGTCGAGAACCATTCTTGAAAGTGCTGAGGTGGGCTGCGACCGAGGGCAATCGCAGCCCACCTTCAGCGACGCGGAGCCGGGGGAGCTTCCCGCGTCAAGTGGATCCGGATGGGGAAGTACCGGACCCTCTACTCGCTCATCGTCCGCAGGATTCGGCCCGTGGACGATGCAAACCCGAAGGATCGGTGGCCTGCATGCGGACCGTCGCCACCGCCATGATCGCGGCCGGGCGAATCGTCGTTGCCGCCGCTGCTGCCACCGTTGTCAGCGAAGCCATACTCGCCGCGATCCCTGCGAGCAACAATGAGGCCTTACACCCACTGCGCGGAACCGGCGCTACCCACGCGTGGTTGGTGTGATCGGCGGCTCAGCCGAGTGAGCGCGCATTCCTAACGCTCGTCTCCGCCTGTGTCGACAGGCCGGGCATGAGTGGTTTCACCCACGCGCGCACCCCGCGTACGCCCAGCGCATTCCCGCGGGCGGCATAGCTATCGACTCGCGTGGAGGCGTGCATTAGTGTGCTCGACGAGGCTTCCGATCGGGCGGCGTTCGGAGTGTGCTCAGCCGTCCGTCGGTGTGGAATCAGCAGCGTGACTCAGGTGGGCGCGACGATGACGTCGAAGCGAGGCAGGGTGAACAGTCCTAAACGCTGGCAAGCAGTCCCGGCTCTCGCCGTCGCGACTCTGCTGCTGCACGCGGCTGCTGTGTCGGCCGGCGGCGTCGTGGTCACGATCATCGGCGGCGACAAGGCAAGAGCCGACATCACTTTGCCCAATCCCGGCGGCGGCAACTACACCGCCGAGTTCGAGCTCGAATTCGAGCCGGTGAATCTGCAAAACCTGACCGTCCAATGCATCGGCATCACGGCCGATGTTCTGGATGCCGGCGAAATCGCGAACATCCAGAGTCGGCTGCCGCATCCCGGGAATCAGATCATCGATCCGGCATTCCCAGTCCGTGTCACCGTCGAACCACCGGTCGCGTGCGGTCTCGCGTTCCAGGATCAATACGACGTCACCCTGGATACCGACGATCTCGTCTACGCACCGTTTTCGCCCTATCGCCTGGTCAAGGCGCCGATCGGACAGGCGTTCCAATATGTGACCGGCACCGTCACCGCGGGCAGCGTGCGCTCGCGCGGTCGCGCCGGCGGTTTTTCCGAGTTCGTGATCATCAAGGACAACTCGCCGCAGTACTCCATCGACTGCGAGAGCGAATACAACGATCTCGCCGCACAACTTGCCGCAGCGACACTCAGTCCGTCGGCGCGACGCACGCTCGAAGTCGATCTTGCGGTGAGCCGTGCGGCATACGAAGCCGGCGACTTCCAGCGCGCGATCACGCTGCTCGCGAACTTCGATGCGCACTGCGCTCAATTTGGCGGCACATCCGTGCCGAATCGGTGGCGCTCGGCGCGCGATCTCATCGACGTCGAAGGCAATCTCGTCGGCGGCACTGATTCGCTGCGCTTCATGATGGGCCGCCTCAGCGGCTCGCCCTAGAAATTCCCGTGCCCGCGAAGCTTTCCATTCATGTCCCGACCCAGGCGGTGACGATCCGCGTGCTGCCCGACGGCACCGACCTGACCCTCGGCCGGGCCCCCGAAAATGATTGCGTGCTGGCGCACGACTCGGTCTCGCGCCGCCACGCGCGCATGAGCAATACGCCGGACGGACGCTGGATCGTCGAGGATCTCGGCTCGAAGAACGGCATCCGCGTCGAAGGCAGCCGCGTCGAACATCACGAATTGACTGCGAATCAGTGGGTCGCGATCGGCGATGTCTTCTGCGAATTCGAACGCGTCGGCGAGGAGGCGGTCGAGCACCTTCGCTCACGCGCCGAGCATCGCCGGCAATCCTCCCAGCTCTGGATCGACCGCATCGCGACGACCGACAACGTCGACAAGCTGATGGACACGCTGCTCGGCGGCATCATGGATATCGCCGAATGCCGGCGCGGATTCCTGCTGGTGATGGATGTCGCACAACAGCTGCGCGTACGCGCTTGCCATGCCATCGATGCGGACGATCTCAGCGGCGCCGCTTTCTCCGGAAGCCGCAGCGCCGTCGATCGTTCAATCCGCGAGCGACGCGCGGTTTATCTTTCCGACCGGCGCGACCACGATTGGCTGAACGATCAGGCCAGCGTCGTCGCCGGCGGCATCCGCGCGCTGGCGAGCTTGCCGCTGCAGCACGACGGCCGTCTCCTCGGTGTCGCCTATGCCGACACCGACGATGAAGCCAAGATCTTCTCCGAGCTTGACGCCGATCTCCTGGAAGCTTTCGCTCAACGCGCATCCACAGCACTTGCCGCGATCGAGATCGACAGCACGCTGTCGCGCATGGAGTCCGCGTTCGCGGATACCGGCGGCGGCGCATCGCAGCGATCGCGCGTTGCGCCGGCGTGGCACGAAGGCCCCGCTCGTCGTGACGCGCTCGAAGGACAGCGCGGATGACCGCCGGCCGCACACTCGCACCGCCTTACGCGTCCGGCGGCGCGACGGTGACCGGCGTGCTGACGATGGCGGAGCTTCGTCCGGGCGATGTCGTCGCGGATCGCTTTCGCATCCTGCGACTGCTCGGCATGGGCGGCATGGGCGTCGTATATCAGGCGCACGACACCGAGCTCGATGTCGACGTTGCACTCAAATTGCTGCGTCCCGAGCTTGCCAGCCGTCCCGATGCGTTCGAGCGCTTCCGTCAGGAACTTTTGCTTGCGCGTCAGGTGTCGAGCCCAAATGTCGTGCGCATCCACGATCTCGTGCGCCACGGCGAAGTGTGGCTCATCAGCATGGATTTCGTGCCGGGCCAATCGCTCGAACGCCTGCTCGACACGAAAGGCCACCTGCCGCCCGAAGATGCGATCCGAATCGTGCGCCAGCTCGCGCTCGGACTTTCAGCGGCGCATCAACGCGGCGTCGTCCATCGCGATCTGAAACCCGCCAACGTGCTGATCAGCGAAGACGGCGAAGCACGTATCACCGACTTCGGCGTCGCCCGTTCGGCTGGGTCGACCGGCATCACCGTCAGCGGGGTGATCATCGGAACACCGGAATATCTTTCGCCCGAGCAGGCTCGCGCGGATCCGGTCGATGGCCGCAGCGATCTTTATGCACTCGGCCTCATCTTTTTCGAGATGCTGACCGGTACGCTGCCGTTTCGCGGCGGCACGCCGGCCGAGATGCTCGCGCAGCGCATCGTGCGCGACCCGCCGCTCCCGGACACGCTCAAGCCGGACCTTCCGAGCTTCGCGGTGCGTCTTTGCGCGCGACTTCTGGAGCTCAAACCGTCGCGCCGGTTCCAGAGCGCGGACGACGTGGTTCGCGCGATCGATCAGCGGCGCGTTCCGCGAGCGCGACTCTCGACACGCGCGCCGACATTTGCCGCCATTGCCCTGGTTCTGCTCACCGTCGTTGCCTTCGCGTACTGGCGCCGCGAGCTCGCTCTCGCGCCGCCGACGACGACACCGGCCATTCCGGTCGCGGTCGACATCGCTTCGATGCCTTTCGTCACAAGCGGCGGCGAAAACGCGGCTGACGGCGATCTTGCCGCGGGAATCCGCGAGCTCATCGGCACCGCGCTGATCGGAACGCCCGGCACGAACAGCGAAGATACACGTCGCGTCGATCGTGCGCTGAAGGAACTCGGATACGACGCGGACGCAGCGCGCAGACAACGCGCGCGCGTCGTCGAAACGCTCAGCGCGCGCGAGCTTCTGGAAGGCGATATCGTTCGCGACGGTTCCGGAAATTATTCCGTGCATCTGTCGATCTGGCCGCAGGGCGCGACAGAGCCAACGTGGACTGCCGCGACGACACCGGCCAGCGCGGAGACGTTGCCGGCGCAATTGCGCGATCTCGAAACACGCCTCTACGCGCAGCTCAAGATCGCCGGTGCACCGGCCACCTGGCCGGATACGTCGGTCATCCGGCTGATCGGTCAGCTGCGCCTTCAGAGCGCAGATCAGCTCGGCGTATCGACGCTCGCGCGAACCGCCGAGCAGGCTGCGAGTCCCGCACTTTGGTGGTCGATCGAAGATGCTCTCGACCGGAGCGGCCGCGTCGCCGACCTTTCGTCGCTCGCGCGCCAGGCGAAGGACGCACTCGCATCGCAGCAGAGCCGCGAGGCAATTCGCGCTCGCGCTTACGCGTTGGTGCTGCTCGGAGAAAATGAAGACGCGGCGAAGATTCTCGACAAGCTCGTCGCCGAGACGCCCGATGATCATCCCGCACGAGTATTGCTTGCGCGCGCCAAGAGCGAGCTCGGCGACTTCGAAGGCGCCAACAAGATTCTTCAATCCGTCGTGGCCGAGGATCCGCGCAACGAAGACGCGTGGTTTGCGCTCGGCAAGTACACGATCATGGCCGGCGATTCCAAGCGAGCCGTCGACGATTATCTCGCGCGTGCGCAGATTCTCGCGAACCGGCTCGACGATGCACGCATGAAGGCCAACGTAACCCACGCGCTCGGCATCGGCTATCAGAATCTCGGACAACTCGATGTCGCGGCGCAGACGTTCACGCAGGCCATACAGGCGCGAAAAGCCGTCGGCGATACGCGCGGCGTTGCGGTGAGCCTGCGTAATCTTTCAACCGTGCGAGCGGTGCAAGGGGATTTCAAGGGAGCGCAGAGCGCGCTCGACGAAGCGCGCGCGTTGCTCGAACCGCTCGGCGACACGGCTGCTCTCGCCGACCTTTCCAACGACGAAGGCGTTCTCAAGGAAGAACGCGGCGATTATCGCGGCGCGCTCGCTTCTTATCGCGGCGCATTGTCCACGTACCAGGCGCTCGGCAACGCACGACAGATCGGCAGCAGTCTTCTCAATGTCGGTTTCGCTTATTACCAGGTCGGCGAATTCGACAATGCCGAGGTTTATTGGAACCAGGCTGCGTCCACGTACGCCAAGGCCAACGATTACGTCGGCATCGTTCGCGCCAAGCAGAGTCTCGGCCTTGCCGAAACGGCGCGCGGCAACTTCACGCTGGCGCGCGAAGCGCTCGACGACAGCCTCAAGCACGCGGAGGAATTGCAGATGGCCGAGGAGCGCAGCATCAGCCTCGCCAACCTCGCCGATCTCGATCGCACCGAAGGCAAGCTTGCCAGCGCACTCGATCACGCGAAGAAAGCGTTCGATGAATTCAAGCAGCGCGAGGATTCGCGCGGCACCGTCGAGATGCAATTGCTGGAAAGCGCGGCATTTCGCGACGCGGGCGATTGGGACGCGGCTGCGGCGGCGATCGCCGATCTCGATGTCGGGCAAGTCGCCAACAGCGAGCAGGCCGCGTTGCTTCTCGGTCGGCAAGCAGAAATCGCGCTCGGACGCGGCAACGCCGACGATGCGCTCGCCAAGGCCAGCAAGGCGATTTCGACTGCGCAGGAAGCTCACAGCTACGGAACCGAGCTCTCGGCTCGCCTGACGCGCGTGCGCGCGCTTGCGATGCAGAAGAAAACGAAAGACGCCGCGAAAGAGCTTGCCGCTACGCGCGCCGATCTCGCCAAGTACGCGAGCACGCCGCTGCGCCTTGCGCTTGCGGAAACCGCTCTCGAAGTGAACGGCATCGACGCACTGCCCGATTATCGCGCTGCGCGTGCGGAACTCGCGCGCCTCCCCGCGTACGGTCGCGCCTTCGAAATCCATGCGCTCGCCGCGTCCATTCAGCGCAAGCCACAGACCGATGACGCCGAACGCGAGGCGTTGCGCGCCGCCGAAGCCGCATACGACGACCTTCAACACAATACGCCGCCGGCGCAGCGGGCGGCACTCGCGAAATTCGCGGGTTCTTATGGCATTCCGGCGACCGCGCATGAATGAAGCGAAAGTCCAGGTGTCGGCGCCGAGCGACGAATCCGTGCGCAATCAGCTCGCGCAGCTTCGCGAACAGCAGGAACGCCTGTTCGCGCAGCTGCATGCGGGCGAACAGCACTTCAAACAGCTCGCGCGATCGGTCTGGCGCGTGCAGGAAGACGAACGGCGCCGACTCGCGCGCGAATTGCACGACGGCATCGGACAACAGCTGACCGCGCTGCGCCATCGGCTGGATGCGCTCGCGCGCTCGGTGGATGGCGCAGGCGATGCGTCGAATCCGCTGCATCAGGCTTTGGCGATCTGCGATTCGGCGATCCAGGAAACGCGCGCGCTGTCGCGCGTGCTGCGCCCGCAGATCCTCGACGATCTCGGTCTCGAAGCTGCGCTCAACTGGCTCGCTCGGCATTCCGCCGAGAGCGGCGGCTACGAAGTCGAGGTGGATGTTGGGCCGCTGCCGGTCCCGATCGATGGCGATCTGTCGACGCTGATCTTCCGCATCGCGCAAGAGGCATTGACGAACGTGCTCAAGCACGCTCAGGCGCGCAACGTCGTCGTCCGCCTCGGTCAGCGCAACGAGGAGTGGCTGCAGTTTCTCATCGTCGACGACGGCTGCGGCGTCGATGTCGATGCCGCGTTCGCGAAAGCCAGCGGCGGCCACAGCACGGGGCTCGCCAGCATGCGCGAGCGCGTGCGTCTTTTCGGCGGCCGCTTCACGGTCGTCTCGCGTCCGGGTGAAGGCATGCAGTTGCGCGTGCTGATTCCATTGTTGCAGGGAGATAGCACGTCGTGAAAACCATCCGCGTCCTCGTCGCCGACGATCACACCATCGTGCGCGACGGGCTGGTCGCGCTCATCAACGGCAGCGGCGACTGTCAGGTCGTCGGCCAGGCCGCAGACGGCATGTCGACCGTCGAGCTCGCGTTGAAGACTCAGCCGGATGTCGTCGTCGTCGATATCTCGATGCCCAAGCTCAACGGCATCGAAGTGGTCCGACGTTTGACCAAGGAGCTCGAGAACACGCGCATCCTGGTCTTGACCATGCACGCGGAAGAGGAATACGTGATGCATGTGGTGCGCGCCGGCGCGGCCGGTTTTCTGCTCAAGGACAGCGCCAGCGCGGAAATGCTGGCGGCCGTGCGCGCGTTGGCGGGCGGACGCGGCTACTTCGGCACGCACGCATCGAAAGTGCTGGCGCAACAGGTGCAGAAGCCGCATGCGCCACTCGAGGATCCGTATCGCGATCTCACTTCGCGCGAGCGCGAGGTGTTCCATCTGATCGTCGAGGGCATGACCACCAAAGAGATCGCGCGCCAGCTCGGCACGAGCACCAAGACCGCCGAGAACCACCGCTTCCGCGTGCTCGACAAACTCGGCGCGCGCAACACGGCCGAACTGATCCGCTACGCGGCACGGCACGGATTGATGGATTGACGAAGCGTTCGTCGACTGCGCGCGCAGTTTTCCGTTTCACTCCGACCTTCGAAACTCACTCGGCGCCGCAAGCGCCTGGCAAGTCGAAGCCCGAGTGGAATACGGTGATCGTCGCATCGAACCAGTAAGCAGCGCCCGCGTGCTCATCGGTGCCGATGACGTATCCCGGCGCGCTCATGATCCAACGCGCGCCGCTCGCGACGATCGACCAGCCGGCCATTTCGTTGCGCACGGGCGCTTCGATCGAGCCGCTCGCGACTTCGGCGAGCGATGTGCCGTCGAAGAGGTAGTCACCGCCGCAGGCTGCGCCCGCAAGCTGTCCTGCGAACGGCGCTCCGACGTGGATGTTGGCGTCGCTCTGCGCAACGGACCATCCGAATTCATCGCCTTGCGCACCCGCGGCGGCAGTGAGCGCGGCGTCTTGCGTCCATGCGCCCGCGCTGCGATCGAATACGTACGCGGCGCCCTGCGATATCAAGGCATACGGCGCGCCGATCACAGCACGATCGGCGACGACGTTGACCGCGAGGCCGAACAGATCGCCATTCGCGCTCGATGCGGCAAGAAGTTTGGCCTGCTGCGACCATCCTCCCGCGTCGCGTGTGAATACGTAGGCGGCCCCATTGGCGTAGCTGCCCAGTGCAGAGCCGTGCTTGAACGGTGCGCCGGCAACCAACGTGTCGGCATCGAGCGAGACGCTGCTGCCCAATGCGTCCGGCAGGGTCGCATCGGCCGCGGTGAGCCGCGCTTCCTGAGTCCACGTCGTGCCGTTGCGGACGAAGACGTAGATGGCACCTGCCCCGCCCCCGGCTTTGTCGGCGCCGATGGCGAGCCGATCGCCCGACACGGATGCGGAAACACCAAAACGCTCTCCGGACGTGCCGCCGCTCGGCGTGAGCCGAGCCTGCTGCACCCAGCCGGATCCGTTGCTCACAAAGACATAGGCGGCGCCCGGCTCCGCGCCTGATGCCGTTGCGATCAACGTGTTGCCCGAAACGCCGACAGCGGTTCCGAACGCATCGCCTGCGACGATGTCCGACGGAGCAATGCGCAGAGGCGGCGCGCACGGCAGCGTCGAGCAATCGATGGCGTAGACAGCGCCCGCAATCGCATTTTCGCCCGGTGCGCCGATCGCGAGCTCAGTGCCGTCCAGACCCACGGCATACGAGACGTCTGCACCGGCGGCAGGTGCCGGGCTCGTCATGATCGAAGTTTCGACGGCCGCAGCAGGAACTGCCACCGCAATCGCCGCAGCCAGCACCGCCCGACCGCGCACGCGCGGCGGGACGCGGCGACGATTCGGGCCGGCTCCACGTTCCATATCAACGATTAGCGCTGCAACCCGGAACACTGTCAAGGCAACGCTGGGTGATTTGCCTCAAATACGGCCCGGTGACCCCTCAACCGGTCGCGCTGCGCCTGTCCGGCGAACCGGGAGCCAGCAAGGATGCGTTCGCCGAATCGCCGGTCAATGGATCGAGCGTGCCGATCGAATGACCCTGCTCGGCGAGGTATTCAAGCCAGCGGTTGAGGAAAGAGCTCATGCGCAGGCGTTGCTGGAAGATGCTGCGCGCCGGCCTCAGCGGTCCGATCGCGCGCGCCAGCCGGCGATCGGCGTGGCAGTGCATGACCTCGGCCATGTGCGCATCGTGGTACATGCGAAGGTCCGCCGATGGCGCGAGCTCGCCGGTCTCGCGATCGATGAAGCAATAGGTCAGGTGCAGATCCAGCGTGTAGCGATGCCGCTCGGTCACGTCCAGGCGCACGTCGAGACCATCGTCCAGCGAGGAAAGATAACTGCCGATGGCAAGGCGTCCCGGCGCGAACAGGCGCGAGAGGCGGTGATAGTTCTCTGAATAGAGGCCCATCAGCCAGGCAAAGCGCCCGGGCAGGATGGCTTGCGGTTTTTCGAGTACGGCCGACATGGACCGATCATAAGGGCGAGGTGAGCGGAAACCTAGTCTTATGGCCGGCCGTGCATGGCGCGTAGAATGGTGGAATCTCTCACGGGCGCGCCGGCGTCGCTCGTTCGGCGCACGACCGCGCTAGAACATGTGCCTTTCGATGCCGAGCTGCGCGAGGATCTTGCTCGCGATCTCCTCGATCGACGTATGCGTGGTGTTCTGAACCGCGATGTTTTCGCGGCGAAAGAGTTTCCCGGCCTGTTCGAGCTCCCACTTGCACTGTTCGAGCTTGGCGTAGCGGCTGCCGGGACGTCGCGCTTCGCGTACCTGCGTAAGACGCTGCGCCTCGATGGTCAGGCCATACAGCCGCTGCCGGTACGGCACGAGGCGCGAGGGCAACTCGAGTTTTTCCAGATCGTCTTCAGTCAGCGGATAGTTCGCCGCCTTCACGCCGTAGTGAAGCGCCATGTATAGGCACGTCGGTGTCTTGCCGACGCGCGAAACGCCGATCAGAATCAGGTCCGAATCGCCGTAGTTCACGTCGATGCCGTCGTCGTGCGTCAACGCGTAGTTGGTCGCGTTGATGCGCGCCTCGTATTCGCCAAAGTCGGTGAGGCCATGCGCTTTGCCGACGCGCGGCGAGCGTTTGGCGTCGAGCTCGATCTCGAGCGGGCCGAGGAACGGCGCGAACACGTCGAGCATGAATGCGCCGCTTTCGGCGACGAGATCGGAGAGTTTCTGGTCCATGATCGTGTTGACCACGATCGGTCGCACGCCCGTCTGCGCATAGCCGCTCTTGATGCGGAGCGCTGCGGCGCGCGCCTTCGCGTCGTCGTCGACGAACGGGATGCGGTAGGTGACGAAGTCCACGCCATCGAACTGGGTCAGCACGCTGTGCCCGATCGTCTCGGCTGTGATTCCGGTGCCGTCGGACACGTAGAAGATCGTGCGGCGCATGGCGTTCCGTCCGGAGCGAGGGTTGTTGAGTCTACGAAAATGCGCGGCGCACGGCAGCGCCGGCCTTGTGCGAGCTTGTCTATGCCCGCATAAACCCCGAAAATCGCGCATTCTCGCGGGTCCGTCACTTGCTCCTGACTAAAGTGCGGCCGGGATCGCCGCTTCTCGACTCCGGCGATTTGATCAGGCGATTGATTCGGACAACCCTGGACGTTTTGCAAAACCACGGAGATTTTCCTTGAGCGATCTGGTGCTTTGGCTCGACGCGTTGCGCATGTCCGATCTCGGCAGGGTCGGCGGCAAGAATGCTTCGCTCGGCGAAATGATCGGCAACCTTTCCAGGCTCGGCGTGTCCGTGCCCGGCGGTTTCGCCACGACCGCGCAGGCGTTCCAGGACTATCTCGAGAAAAGCGGCCTCGCCAAGCGCATCCTCGATCGCCTTGCGACGCTAGACGTCGAAGATGTCGATGCGTTGACCGCCGCCGGCAAGGAAATCCGTGGCTGGATCGTCGATACGGCGCTGCCGGATGATCTTGAGAAGGCGATCCGCCAGGCCTACGCGAAACTCTGCCGCGACGCCGGCGCCGACAACGTCGCAGTCGCCGTTCGCTCGTCAGCGACGGCCGAGGATCTGCCGGACGCGTCCTTCGCTGGCCAGCAGGAAACGTTCTTGAATGTCGTCGGTATCGACGACGTGCTGCACAAGGTCAAGGAAGTCTTCGCCTCGCTCTACAACGATCGCGCGATCGCCTACCGCGTGCACCACGGTTTCAAGCACGAAGACGTTTTTCTTTCGGCCGGCGTGCAGCTGATGGTGCGCTCGGACATCGGCGCATCGGGCGTGTTGTTCACGCTCGACACCGAATCGGGATTTCGCGAAGCGGTTTTCATCACCGGCAGCTACGGCCTCGGTGAGATGGTCGTGCAGGGCGCGGTGAATCCCGACGAATTCTATGTGTACAAACCGACATTGAAGGCCGGCAAGCCGGCGATCCTGCGCCGCCAGCTCGGTGCCAAGCAGCAGCGCATGGTGTATTCGTCGAAAGCCGGCGAACGCGTGCGGATCGAGGACACGCCCGCCGCCGATCGCGCAAAGTTCTGCCTCAGCGATGCGGATATTCACGAGCTCGCCAAGCAGTCGGTCGTGATCGAACAGCATTACCAGCGCCCGATGGACATCGAGTGGGCGAAGGACGGCGCGACCGGCAAACTCTATGTCGTGCAGGCGCGTCCGGAAACCGTGAAGTCACGCGGCCGCGCAACGCAGATCGAGCGTTTCCAGTTGAAGACCGACGCATCGAAGCCGCGCGCAAAAATTCTTGCCGAAGGCCGTTCGATCGGCCAGAAGATCGGCGCCGGCCGAGCGCGCGTGATCCGTTCGATCAAGGACATGAATCGCGTCGAGCCGGGTGACGTGCTGATCGCCGACATGACCGATCCCGACTGGGAACCGGTGATGAAGCGTGCCGCCGCGATCGTGACGAATCGCGGCGGGCGCACGTGTCACGCGGCGATCATCGCGCGCGAGCTCGGCGTGCCGGCCGTGGTGGGCACCGGCAATGCGCTCGATGCGGTGGCCGACGGTGCAGAAGTGACCGTCTCCTGCGCCGAAGGCGATACGGGTTTCATCTACGAAGGCAAGCTCGCGTTCGAGCGCATCACCGCCGATCTCGGCGCGATGCCGCCCGCGCCGCTGAAGATCATGATGAATGTCGCCAATCCCGAGCGCGCGTTCGATTTCGCGATGCTGCCGAACGCGGGCGTTGGCCTCGCGCGACTCGAGATGATCATCGCGAGCCACATCGCCGTGCATCCGAAGGCGCTTCTCGAATACGACAAGCAGGAGCCGGACATCAAGCGGCAGATCGACGAGCGCATCGCCGGTTACGCGGGCCCGGTCGAGTTCTATGTCGATCGACTTGCCGAGGGCATCGCGACGATCACGGCCGCGTTCGCGCCGAATCCGGTCATCGTGCGCCTGTCCGATTTCAAGTCGAACGAATACGCGAACCTGATCGGCGGCGCGCGCTACGAGCCGCACGAGGAAAATCCGATGATCGGCTTCCGCGGCGCGAGCCGCTATGTCGATCCGTCGTTCGCCGATGCATTTGCGCTCGAATGCCGTGCAATGAAGAAAGTGCGCGACGAAATGGGCCTCACCAACGCGTGGGTCATGATTCCGTTCGTGCGCACGCTCGGCGAAGGCCGCAAAGTCATCGAAGTCTTGAAGAAGAACGGACTCGTGCAGGGCGAGAACGATCTCAAGATCATCATGATGTGCGAAGTGCCCTCGAATGCATTGCTAGCCGACGAATTCCTCGACATTTTCGATGGCTACTCGATCGGCTCGAACGATCTCACGCAGCTGACGCTCGGCCTCGACCGCGATTCGGCGATCGTCGCCAGCCTGTTCGACGAGCGCGATCCGGCCGTCAAGAAGCTGCTCTCGATGGCCATCCAGACCGCGAAGAAGAAAGGCAAGTACATCGGCATCTGCGGTCAGGGACCGTCCGATCATCCGGACCTTGCCGAATGGCTGATGGATCAGGGCATCGAATCGGTGTCGCTGAATCCGGATACCGTCGTCGATACCTGGCTCAGGCTTGCGAAGAAGAAGGAAGGCTGATCAGGACTCGGCAAGCCGATTCGATCGTTTCACATCGATATCGGATTTGCGTGACCTGTCCGGAAGGCGACGCCGTACGTGTTCGTCCGTCACCTTTGCCGCGCAATCGCATCCGGTCGCCGATAAACAACGCCGTCCTTCATGACGAACACGGGCTTTTGCAGCGCAGCGATTGCGACGCTCGGATCGCCGTCAAATGCGACGAGATCCGCACGCAGTCCGGCCGCAATCCGACCGAACGACTGCGACTGACGCAGGATCGTTGCGGCCACATCCGTCGCTGCATGCAGCGCCTGCGCAGGAGTCATGCCGTATCTGACCATCGCGTCAAGCTCGCGCCAGTTCTCGCCGTGCTTGAACACGCCGACGTCGCTGCCGTTGCCGATCACGACGCCGATCTTGAGCGCGACGCGGAATGCGCGTTCGGCGTCGCGCATGCGCGGCGTCGGTTCGCCGCCCGGCTCATAGTGCTCGAAGTATTCGCCGATCGCCTCGAACGCGGTCAGCGTCGGCTCGTACGCGACATGATGCAGCTTCAGCAAACGGAACGTCGCCTCGCTCGCGCCATCGCCGTGCTCGATCGTGTCGACACCCGCTTCCACGGCCATGCGCACACCCGCATCGCTGCCCGCGTGCGCTGCGACAGGACGGCCGATCTGATGCGCCGTGTCGACGATCGCCTTCATTTCGGCGGCGCTCAGCGTCGGCAGCGTCTCGCCATCGCTGCCGACGCGATAGTCGGCGTAAAGCTTGATCCAGTCGGCGCCACGTGCCGCCTGCTCGCGCACCGCGCGCACGGCTTCGTCGACGCCGCTGATCGCCTCTGCTCCGCCGGGCAGATCGAGATCCGGCCGAAATCCGCGCGGACCCGGACCGTAGCTCGCGCTGGCGACAAGCGCGCGCGTCGCGATGAAGAGCCGCGGTCCCGGAATCAGGCCTTCATCGATCGCGCGCTTGATGGACACGTCGGCATAGCCCGCTCCTTCGGTGCCGAGATCACGCAGCGTCGTGAAACCCGCCAGCAGCGTGAGGCGCGCATGTTCGGCGGCTAGCAGCGTTCGATAATCCTGCGGCTCCTTGAGAACCTGATCGTTCCACGGCGTCTCGTTGTACGGATGCAGGAACAGATGCGAATGCAGATCGATCAACCCCGGCGTCAGCGTTGCGCCGGGAAGGTCGATCCGGATGACATCCGGCGCCGCTTCGAGTGAGGCCAACGGACCAACCGCCGCGATCGCGCCGTTGTGTACCCGAACGGCCCAGCCCGCTTTCACGCCATCGCCATCCGCGGTCCAGACTTTCGCTGGCACGACCAGGACGTCGGCATCCGCCGCGTCGGATGCGCGCGGGAAAAGCGCGGCACAGAAGATCGCCAGAAATATCGAGAAAACGATGCGCATCCGCCAGATACTAGTCCGACGCGTCCGCGGGAGCGAAACGCAAAATGAATTGACGGGCGAAACACGCAAGCGCGACACTGGCCGCGTCACGCTCGAGCAGGACGTCGCCAGCCCACGCTTCCTTGTCTTTTCAGTTCGCCGTCGCGCTTGACACCGCCCAGCCGCTCCAGCGAGGTCGCACGCATGATCACACTGAATATCAACGGAGAGTCGAAGGACGTCGACGCGCCGGCCGACATGCCGCTCTTGTGGGTCCTGCGCGATCTGCTCGGCCTCACCGGCACCAAATTCGGCTGCGGCATCGCGCAGTGCGGTGCGTGCACCGTGCACATCGATGGAGCGCCGGTGCGATCGTGCCTTCTGCCGGTCGGTTCGATCGGACAACGCAAGGTCACTACCATCGAAGCCGTCGGCGCGACGCCTGCGGGCGCCAAGGTGCAGCGCGCGTGGCTCGATCTCGAAGTCATCCAGTGCGGCTATTGCCAGTCCGGCCAGATCATGTCGGCTGCCGCGCTGCTGACCTCGAAGCCTTCGCCTGATGATGCCGACATCGACGCCGCGATGGCCGGCAACATCTGCCGCTGCGGCACGTACGTGCGCATCCGCGAAGCGATCAAGCAGGCAGCAAAATCCGCGTAACGCAGCCGGAGCATCGATCATGACCGAAGCCCTCATCGAACGCACTCCGCACAGCGCCTCGCGCCGCGCGTTTCTCAAGACCGGCGCTGCAGCGACCGGCGGCGTATTGCTGTTCGGTTTTCGCATGCCGTTCGCCGGCGCAGCGGGCGACAAACCCTCCGCCGCGTTCGCACCGAATGCATTCATCCGCATCGATCGACAGGGCGTCGTGACTTTGATCATGCCGCAAGTCGAAATGGGCCAGGGCGTGTACACCGCGGTCGCGATGATCCTCGCCGAGGAGCTCGACGCGAATTGGGACAAGGTCACGCTCGAGCACGCGCCGCCGAGCGACAAGCTCTATGGCAATCCGGTATTCGGCATCCAGGTCACCGGCAACTCGAATTCGATCCGCGCGTTCTGGACGCCGCTGCGCAAGGCCGGCGCAAGCGTGCGCGCCATGCTCGTTGAAGCCGCCGCTCGTCGATGGAAAGTCGAGCCAACCACGTGCCGCGCCGAGAATGGCGAAGTCATCGACGCCAGCGGCAGCCGCAAACTGGCGTACGGCGATCTCATCGACGATGCGAGCCGCATCGAACCGCCGAAAGATCCGACGCTGAAACCTGTTTCCGAATTCAAGCTGATCGGCAAACCTCTGAAACGGCTCGACACGCCGGACAAGGTCAACGGCAAGGCGATGTACGGCATCGACGTGTTGCCGCCGGGCGTCAAATTCGCGACGCTGATGGCCTGCCCGGTGTTCGGCGGCAAGGTCGCGCACGTCGATGACACCGCGGCGAAAGCCGTGCCGGGCGTGCGCCAGATCGTCGTGCTCGACGATCTCGTCGCGGTCGTCGGCGATCACATGTGGGCGGCCAAGCAAGGTCTCGCCGCGCTCGACGTGAGCTGGGACGAAGGCGCGAACGCAGCGATCTCGAGCGCGGACGTCTGGGCGCAGATCCGCGCCGCGAGCGAGAAAACCGGCGTCGTCGCCAAGACCGCCGGCGATGCCGCGCACGCATTGACACAAGGCGAGCGTCTCGACGCCGCGTACGAGGTGCCGTTCCTCGCGCACGCGACGATGGAACCGATGAACTGCACCGTGCACGTGCGCCAGGGCGAATGCGAGGTATGGGTCGGTTCGCAGGTCATCGCGCGCGCGCAATCGGCGGCGGCGAAACTGACCGGCTTTCCGCTCGAGAAAGTCATCGTGCACAACCACCTCATCGGCGGCGGTTTCGGGCGGCGGCTCGAAGTCGACATGGTCGAGAAGGCCGTGCGCATCGCGCAGAAGGTCGACTCACCCGTCAAAGTGGTCTGGACACGCGAAGAGGACATCCGCCACGATGTCTATCGACCGGTCTACCGCGATGTCTTGTCTGCGAGCGTCGCCGATGGCCGCATCGTTGGCTGGTCGTATCGCATCACCGGTTCTTCGATCATCGCGCGCTGGCTGCCGCCGGCGTTCACGAAAGGCATCGACATCGACTCCATCGACAGCGCTGCGGATATTCCGTACGACATTCCGAATCTCAACGTCGAATATCAGCGCGACGAGCCGCCCGCGGTGCCAACCGGTTTCTGGCGCGGCGTCGGCCCGAACAACAACGTATTCGCAATCGAGAGTTTCATCGACGAGCTGGCGAAGAAGGTCGGCAAGGATCCGGTCGCGTTTCGTCGGGATATCCTTACCAAGAATCCGCGCCTGCTCGCTGCGGTCAACCTCGCCGCCGAAAAATCCGGCTGGGGAACGCCGCTGCCGCCCCGCGTTGGACGCGGCATCGCGGCGCAGGTCGCATTCGCGAGCTTCATCGCGACTGTCGTTGAAGTGGGCGTCGACGAGGACGGCGAAATCACATTGCGTCGCGTCGTGAGCGCGGTCGATACAGGCATCGCAGTCAACCCCGATACGATCGTCGCGCAGCTTCAAGGCGGAATCATTTTCGGTCTTACCGCGGCGCTCTACGGCGAAATCACGATCGACAAAGGCCGCGTGCAGCAAAGCAATTTCCACGACTACCGCATGCTGCGCATCAACCAGGTGCCGTCGATCGAAGTGCATCTGATCGCAAGCGGCGAAGCGCCCGGCGGCATCGGCGAAACCGGCACGACCGCAGGACCGCCTGCCCTCGGCAACGCGATTTACGCGGCGACCGGCGTGCGCCTGCGCCGCTTGCCGATCGACCGTACCGCCCTCGCGACGAGGAAGCCGACATGAGACGCAAACGTCCTTCGATGTTGAAGCGGTTCGGCGTGCTCGTTGCTGTCGTCGCGGTGATCGGTCTTCTGGTTCTGGCGTGGTACGGAACGCGGCCCGGCCCATTCGCTTTCGCCAACACCAAGACCGTCGCGCTCGATCAATACAACGGTCATCCGACCGGCGTTCCCGCCGATTTCAAGGACACCGATCCGATCGCGCGCGGCCGTTATCTCACCGAAGCCGCCGACTGCAAGTCGTGCCACACCACCGAGGGCGGTAAGCCTTTCGCGGGCGGCCGCGCGTTCAAGCTTCCGTTCGGCACGCTGTATTCGCCGAACATCACACCGGATCGCGACACCGGCATCGGTGCCTGGACCGACGCCGAATTCCTCAAGGCTGTGCACCAAGGTGTCGATCGCGAAGGCGAACGCCTCTATCCGGCGTTTCCGTATGCCGCATATACCTACCTCACCGATGCGGACGTGCTGGCGATCAAGGGCTATCTCGCGACGATTGCTCCGATCGCGCATACGCCGCCGAAGAACACGCTCGCGTTCCCATTCAATCAGCGCTGGCTGATGGCAATCTGGTCGGGCCTCTTCAATCCTAACGATCGATTCCGGCCGGCGTCCGACAAGAGTCCCGAATGGAATCGCGGTGCTTACCTCGCCGAAGCGCTGGCGCATTGTGGCGATTGCCACACGCCGCGCAATCTTCTGCAGGCGCTGGACAACAAGCAAAAGTTCGCCGGCGGCGACGCCGAAGGCTGGCGCGCATACAACATCACCGCCGATGCGAACGCCGGCGTCGGCACGTGGAGCGACGAAGATTTGGCGAACTACCTGGCCAACGGACATGCGGCTGGGCGCGGCACGGCATCGGGTCCGATGGCTGAAGCCGTGAACTTGAGTTTCGTGCGCCTCACGCCCGGCGATATTCACGCGATGGTCGCTTATCTGCGCACTGTGCCGGCGATCGAAAGCTCCGGATTGCCATCGCCGAAGAATGTCGCGGCTTCGACCGATCCCAAGCAAGGCGTCGCGGCCGAATTCGAACACGGCAAGCTGATCTTCGCCGGCGCGTGCGCGAGCTGTCACGATTGGAGCGGCGTCAGTCCTCTGTCGACCGAAGCTACGTTGACCGGCACGCGTGCGGTCAATGACCCGACTGCGACGAACATCGCGCAGGTGATACTGCACGGAACGGAATGGAAAGTCGGTACTGATTCGATCGCGATGCCTGCGTTCGGCGCCGCGTACGACGATCGAGAAATCGCGGCGGTCGCCAACTATGTGACTGCGCGTTTTGGTGCGAAAGCGTCATCGATTTCTGCGGGCGATGTGCGGAAGTTGCGCGAGATGCAATAGGGAGCGGCGGACCTCGCTTGCCCTCACCCTACCCTCTCCCGCAAGCGGGAGAGGG
>DASYJJ010000034.1:0-6078 GCA_035996605.1 Rhodanobacteraceae bacterium | reverse complement strand
CTCCTTACGATGATCGTGTCGCTGGAGGCGATTTTCCTGTCCTGCTTCGTGCTGATCAGCCAGAACCGGCAAGCCGAAAAGGACCGCGTGCGTTCCGATATCGAGTACGAGGTCAACATCAAGGCCGAGCTCGAGGTTGCGCACCTGCACGAAAAAACCGACCGCATCTACACCGAAATGCTGGAGCGTTTCATCCGGCTCGAAAAGACCCTCGCAAGGCGCGATTCAGCGGCCGCCTGAGCGCTCGACGCGCCGTCGGGGTGAGC
This sequence comes from Rhodanobacteraceae bacterium, assembly GCA_035996605.1. GTDB lineage: Bacteria > Pseudomonadota > Gammaproteobacteria > Xanthomonadales > Rhodanobacteraceae > Dokdonella_A. The sequence goes on along the minus strand of DASYJJ010000034.1, from coordinate 5,812 downwards.
GCCGATCGCGCGCTGCGCACTCGAAGAGCGAGGCTCTGGTGCGCCGGGCGCGCCGCCGAAGTATCCTTCGCACCCGCGCCGCGCCGGTACGCCGCGCGATCATCGAAATTCCAGGGAATTGAACATGGGCAGAGGCCCCAGCATCGAAAACCGAAAGAACGCCGAAGACGCCCGCCGCGGCAAGGTGTTCACCAAACTGATCCGCGAGATCACCATCGCTGCGCGCAATGGCGGTGATCCGGCGACGAACGCGCGCCTGCGCATGGGCATCGACAAGGCGCTGTCGGCGAACATGACCAAGGACACGATCGAGCGCGCCGTTCGCCGCGGTTCGGGCGCCGAGGGCGCCGACAACATGCAGGAGCTGCGCTACGAAGGGTATGGCCCGGGTGGAGTCGCGCTGATCATCGACGCGATGACCGACAACACGCAACGCACCGTGGCCGATGTGCGCCACGCGCTGACCAAGCACGGCGGCAATCTCGGCACCAGCGGGTCGGTCGCATTCCAGTTCAAGAAGATCGGAGAAATTCTCGTTGCCACGTCGGCTCCGGGCAACGAAGACAAGGTCCTCGAGGTCGCGCTTGACGCAGGCGCCGACGACGTGCAGAGCGAAGGCGGCGAAACCCTTGTGCTATCGGCTCCGGAAAAATTCGAAGCAGTGAAGAAGGCGCTCGTCGCGGCCGGATTTCAGCCGGTACGCGACGATGTGGTGATGCGTCCGGAAAACCGTGTCGCGGTTGCCGGCGAAACGGAAGAGACACTGCGCCACCTGCTCACGTGGCTCGAAGAGCTTGACGACGTTCAGGACGTCTATCACAACGCCGATCTTGCGAACTGATGGTTGCGCGATCGGACGTTTGCTCCGACGCGCGGCCGCGTCTGGTCAGATCAACCGCTCGGCGAGCCAGGTGCGCGCGTCGTGCCAGTCGCGTTGTACCGTCCGCAAGGAAAGGTCCAGCGTTTCGGCCGCCTCCGCGTCGCTGAGCCCCGCGAAATAGCGGCATTCGAACACGCGCGCCAGGCGCTTGTTCTGCTGTTCGAGCGCGCGCAATGCGTCGTCCAGCATGACCAGCTGCTCGGTCTCGGCCCACTCCTCGGCGTCGACAGCGGCCAGGTCCTCGCGCCGCTGCGATCCGCCGCGCTTTTCGGACAATCGCTCGCGTGCGTAATCGCAGAGCACTTGCCGCATGACGCGGCTTGCGAGATTGAGAAAATGACGGCGGTTCTCGACGCTCGCACGCGCCGGGCCAACCAGACGCAGATAACATTCGTTGACGAGGCTCGTCGTGCCGAGCGTGTTGGCGTCTGCGGCCGAGATCACGTGACGACGCGCGATCCGGCGCAAATCGCCGTAGACAAGCCGCATCAGGCTGCTCCACGATTCATTGTCACCGGCGCGCGTGGCCAGCAGGAGCTGCGTGAATTCGCCAGGATCGATAGGACCGATGTTCAACACTCCCCCTCGCCCGCGACCGGATCGGTCTGCGCGGCGCTGTCGACTCTCGGCGCTGGCTGCCATCGCGAACTGCAACACCGTGTCGTTGATTACGCGGAGGAACGCCGAACCCGGACACGGGCCGCACAAAGTCGGCCCAGCTTCGTTCAGTTCTCGCCGGTCGTCGGGCTTGGCATTGCCCGCTGCGGCGGCCGATCACTATGTTCAGCCCGGGCCACGCGCCGATCGAATGCGCTCGGCCGCATAGCCGATGCAGAATTGCAGTGCGGGCTTCGATGCACGATCTTCGATGGCCTGGACGTGCCGAGTGCTCAGTCGGCGACGTCGGGCTCGAAGAACGACCAGCGGATTTCCGGAAAGCGCAACTTGAGATCGCGCTCAACCGCGTTGATCGCATCGATCAGTTCGGCGGCAGATGTATCGCGCCGCATTTGTGCCTTCACCGACACCATCACGTCGGGGCCGAGCTGAAGCGTGATCAGATTGAACACGCGCACGACTTCCGGACGCTGCTCGATGAACTCATGGATCCCCTGCCTGAGATCGGGATCGGCACTCTGTCCGATCAGAAGCGCCTTGACTTCGACGGCGATGAACACTGCGGTCACGACGAGCAGGGCGCCGATCGCCAGCGTGCCCATCGCATCGAACAATGGGTCGCCGGTCGCCATTGTCAGGAGCACCGCGCCGAGCGCGAAAACGAGCCCGAGCAGCGCGGCGAGATCTTCGCCGAAGATCACAATCAGCTCGCTCTGCCGGCTTTCACGAAACCACCGCCAGAGTCCGCGCCGCCCGCGCGCTTTGTTCACTTCGTGAAGGCAGCCCCACATCGAGAAACTTTCCGCGACGAGTCCGAACGCGAGCACGCCGACCGCAATCCAGGCCCGTTTCAGCGGCTCTGGATGTTGCAGCTTGTGCATGCCCTCATAGATCGAGAACGCACCGCCGACACTAAACAGCATCAGCGCGACCAGGAACGACCAGAAGTAGACCGCCTTGCCATGCCCCAGCGGATGATCCGGCGTCGGCGGTGCTTTTGCGCTCCTCATGCCGACAAGCAGCAAACCCTGATTGCCGCAATCGGCCAGCGAGTGCACCGCCTCGGCTGTCATCGCGCCCGACCCGGTCACGATTGCCGCCGCCAGCTTGGCGACGAAAATCGCGAAGTTGGCACCGAGCGCGTAGAAGATGGTTTTCAGCGAATCCGCTCTGCCCGCCATGGTCTGCGCGTTCCTTTGGTCAATGCAGCGAACCGGACACCGGTCGCTTGCCCGCGTGTACCCAGTCGAGCAGCTCGCCGAACGCATGATCGATTTCATCCGGCGTGAAGACGCAATGACCTTGCTTGTTGACGAACTGCTGCACGAAGTTGTCGCCATGTCCCGTGCGCTGCGTCTGCAGCGCGTATTCGAACGTCGTCGACGCCGGCACCAGCGGATCGCCGGTGTCGTGCAGCGCGAGCAGTGGTCGCGTCAGCTTGCCGGTCGGCGTGTAGAAACGGGCCATACGCTCAACGGCCGCGCTTTCCGCGCGGTAGCGGCGTACGCCCGCGTTGAGCGCGAAATCGTCGCCGGAGCCGGTGTAGACGAGGTCGGCGTTACCGAACGGATTGCCGTGCGCGCGCTGCTGCATTTCCTTGACCTCGAACGTGTTGAAGACCATCACGTCCGGCAAGGTCGCGGCGTCGCCGACGCCGTAATACGACAACAGCGCATGTACGCCGGCGGGATTCGCATTCATCGCGGCCGTGACCTTCTCGATCAGCGCATCGGTCGGCATGAATTCTGCGGGGACCGGAACGAGAGGACCGAGCACGTTCGAAAAATAATGATCGAACGCAGCGCGCAGCGCGAAATCGCGTTGCATCAATCGATCACTCGGTTCGATAGCGCCGCAGAGCGATAGCCCGCCGCTGTAGATATCGGGTTGCGTTTCGAGGGCCATCACGGTGAGCGTTCCGCCCATCGACATGCCGCTCGCAAACGTCTCCTTCGGTTGTCCGTGCCGGGCGACGAATTGCTTGCGCAGCCGCTCGGTGTCGATGGCGCCCTCCTCCACGGCCCAGCCCGTCGCCGAATACGCCGACTGCATCACCGCGAAGCCGCGCCCGAGCATCTCGTCGAACATCGGCGAGATGCGCTCGCCCTCCTCGAACGACACCGGCGCGACCGAGTAGCCGTGGTAGAACACGACGAGCCCATGATTCCAGCGCGCGGGAATGTCGATGCGATAGGCGGCGCCGTCCAGCGTGCCGATTTCGGTCGCCGATTCGGAGGGTCCGCCCGCTGCAAGCAGCGACGACAACGGAATCGCCATGAGCAGGACGAAAGCGGCGAGACGCACGTGCAGCCCTAACTCGAGCGTCCGCTCTCGATGCGCGACCGCAGCGCATCGAGGGCGTCCTTCAGCGCGCCGACTTCGCCTTCGAGCTGATCGAGCCGTTCTTCGATATTGCTCGCACGCGCAGGCGCGCTGCGCCCTGGCGATGCGAACGCAGGCGAAGCGATGTCGATCGGACCCGAGAGCAGATGCATGTAGCGGTCCTCGCGCTGCCCCGGCCCGTGCGGTATGCGCACGACGAGAGTTGGCTCGCGCTGGATCAGCCGATCGAGCGTATCGCGCACGTCATCGATCGCAGGAAAATCCGCGAGGCGGTCGGCGCGCGTGTGCAATTCGGCCATTGTTTGCGGACCGCGCAGCAACAATGCGCAAAGCATCGCACGCTGTCGCGCGGTGACACCGTATGCCGCGTCGAAACGATGCTCGTAGCGGAGCGCACGCTGCGACGCCGGCGCAACTTTCACCAGCCCGCGGTCCTCCATGCGGCGCAGAGCATGGGCGAGGGCGCCGGTTTCGAGATGCATCACCGGCTCGCGGCTGGTCTTCTGGTTGCAGGCCGCGACGATCGCATTGACGGTCAGCGGATAAACCTCGGGCGTGATCGCGGCCTTTTCGATCAGGCAGCCGAGGATGCGCGCCTCGGTGGCGTCGAGCAGCAAGATTTCTGCGGCAGGTGATGCGGGGGTGTCGGCGGCGGGATCCACGGTCGGCATCGTCGGCTGGCGTACGCCGAGTGTAACGCGCCGGCATGTGCCGCGGAAAAAAAGCGGACGGCCCGAGCACAAGGGGCCGTCCGCGAACCGCCATCAGAACTCGTACGCCGCTCCGACATAGAACGTGCGGCCGAGCGCGGGATCGATGCCGCTGGAAAACACGCGGTTGTAGTACTTGCGATCGAAGATATTCGAAACACCGCCGAGCAGCCGCACTTGCGGCAGCACCCAATAGTCGCCCGAGAAATCGGCGACGGTGTAGGCCGGCACCTTCGCCGGAATGTAATTTGGCGCATCGGGTGTCGCGATTGGCAGGTTGGAATCCTGGAAGTACTGGCTCGCGACGGTGACGACCGAGAGCGCGAGCTTGAGCTTCTTGTCCTCGCGGTACGCGACGCCGAGACGCGCGAGATAGTCCGGCGAGAACGCGGGCTTGTTGCCGACCCGCACTGCCGGATTGTGCGTCGATACAAACTCAGCGTTCAGAAGGCTGAGATTGGCGAACACCGACAGATGCTGCGCTGTGTGCGGATCGTTCGCGGCGAGGAAGTCGTAGTCGATCTGTCCTTCGAAACCGCGATGGCGCGTGTTGCCCGTATTCACGTTGATCGTATTGCCCGGGGGCGCGTCGGGACCCGCCGGCTGACTCTCGATTCGATCCTTGACGTTGATCCAGAACAGGCTCGCATCGTAGAAAAGTCCGGCCACCGGTGTTCCGTGCACGCCGGCTTCCCACGACAGCACGTGCGTCGGATCGGGATCGTTGAGCGTCGGATCGAGCGAGCCGAACGGCGAGCCGATGTCGAAATAGCGCACCGGGCGCCAGCCCTGCGACACGTTGAAGTACGACTCGTTGCCGTGCCCGAAATCATTGCCGGCGCCGAGGCCAAACAGCGGCACCGTGTGATCGACCGAACGATCGACCAGCTGACCATCGGTGCGTGGCGTGTGGATCTGCTCGTCGATATCGACGTTCTCGCGATCGATGCGCACGGACGGCACCAGATGCCAGCCGTTGTCGAAGCGGAATACGTTTTCGGCGAACACCGCGCCGTAATCGGTCGAACGCTGCTGTCGGAACTTCTGGCAATTGACGTCGGTCGTCGCGATGCACGGGTCACCGAAGCGGTCGTAGCGGTCCGGGGAAAGATTGTCTTCTTCCCACTGCCGGAACGGTGCATCGGAGTGATAGAAGACGGTGCCGATCGTGAACGCGTTGCCACGGCCCCAGTGATCGACCAGGCGCACATCAACTCCGGTAAAGCGGAATTGCTCGTCCTGCAACGTCGAAGTGGTCGGC
>DASYJJ010000033.1:0-3396 GCA_035996605.1 Rhodanobacteraceae bacterium | reverse complement strand
GCTCGCACAGGCGATGAACAAGCTCGGCGCGCGTTCGAATTCCGGCGAGGGTGGCGAGGATCCCGCGCGTTACGGCACCGACAAGTCCTCCAAGATCAAGCAGGTCGCGTCGGCGCGCTTTGGCGTCACGGCCGAATATCTCGTCGATGCCGAAGTGCTGCAGATCAAGATCGCGCAAGGCGCCAAACCCGGCGAAGGCGGTCAGCTGCCGGGGCACAAAGTCAATGCGATGATCGCGCGGCTGCGCCATGCGCGGCCGGGGATAGGTCTCATCTCGCCGCCGCCGCATCACGATATCTATTCGATCGAAGATCTCGCGCAGCTGATCTACGATTTGAAAGAGGTCAATCCGACTGCGCTCGTCTCGGTGAAGCTCGTCGCGCACGCCGGTGTCGGCACCATCGCGGCAGGTGTTGCGAAAGCGTACGCCGACCTGATCACGATCTCCGGTCACGACGGCGGCACCGGCGCGAGTCCGCTGACATCGATCCACTACGCCGGCATTCCGTGGGAACTCGGGCTCGCTGAAGCGCACGAAACCTTGCGCCGAAATGGCCTTCGCGATCGCGTGCGCCTGCAGACTGACGGCGGTCTCAAGACCGGGCTCGATGTGATCAAGGCCGCGATCCTTGGCGCCGAAAGTTTCGGTTTCGGCACTGCACCGATGATCGCGATGGGCTGCAAGTATTTGCGCATCTGTCATCTCAACACCTGCGCGACCGGTGTCGCGACGCAGCTCGACGTGTTACGCAAGCGGCATTTCGTCGGCACCGTCGAAAAAGTGACGCGCTATTTCCATTTCGTCGCCGAAGACGTGCGCGAACGTCTCGCGCAACTCGGAGTACGGCGCTTGGAGGATCTGGTCGGACGCACCGACCTCCTGCGTAAGCGCGACGATCTCGTCGGACGGCATCGCCGCATCGATCTCGCTCCACTGCTGGCGGCGGCCGATTCCGTCGACGCCGGCGCTCGCGTGTGTGCCGGCGCGCGCAATGTGCCGCGCGATCCGGGCTCGCTCGCCGCGCGTATTGCCGCCGATACGCATTTCGCAGTCGAGCATGGCCGCGGCGGCGAATTCCGCTACGACGTGCGCAACACCGATCGCGCAATTGGTGCGCGACTCTCCGGCGAGGTTGCGCGACGTCACGGCGATCTCGGCATGAGCGACGCGCCGATCCTGCTGAAGCTCAACGGCAGCGCGGGACAAAGTCTCGGCGCGTGGAACGCCGGTGGCGTGCACATCGAGCTCGAAGGCGAAGCGAACGACGGTGTCGGCAAAGGCATGGCCGGCGGACGCATCGCGCTTCGTCCGCCGAAGGATGCCGGCTTCATCGCGCGCGACGCCGTGATCATCGGCAACACGTGTCTCTACGGTGCGACCGGAGGCGAACTTTATGCGGCAGGCCGCGCGGGCGAGCGGTTTGCCGTACGCAATTCCGGCGCGCTCGCCGTCGTCGAAGGCACGGGCGATCACTGCTGCGAATACATGACCGGCGGCATCGTCGTCGTGCTCGGACCCACTGGGCTCAATTTCGGCGCCGGCATGACCGGCGGGTTCGCCTATGTGCTCGACACCGAGCGCGATTTCGTCGATCGCTACAACCACGAATTGATCGATATCCTGCGCATCTCGCTCGAAGGCATGGAAAACCATCTGCAGCATCTTCGCCGGCTGATCACCGCGCACGTCGACGCGACGGACAGCATCTGGGCCGCGCATATCCTGGAGCGCTTTCGCGATTTCCTCAGCAAGTTCTGGCTGGTGAAACCGAAGGCCGCCGGGATCGACACGCTGATCGACGAATTGAAGCGCGCAGCGTGAGCCGCCGATGAAAGAGCAAATTCCGTATTTCATCGAAGTGCCGCGCGCGAGCCCGAGCGAAGTGCCGGTTGCCGTGCGCGTGCTCGGCTGGAGCGAAATCTACGGTGCGTACGCGAAAGGCGAAACCGAAGAGCAGGCGGCACGCTGCATCGATTGCGGCAATCCCTATTGCGAATGGCAATGCCCGGTCCACAACTACATTCCGAACTGGCTGAAGCTCGCGCAGCAGGGCCGCGTCATCGAAGCGGCGACACTGATGCACGAAACGAATCCGCTGCCCGAAATCTGCGGACGCATCTGTCCGCAGGATCGCTTGTGCGAAGGCGCGTGCACGCTGAACGACGGCTTCGGCGCGGTCACGATCGGCGCGATCGAAAAAGACATCGTCGACAAGGCGTTCGCGCTCGGTTGGCGGCCGGATCTCACCAACGTCGCGCCGACAGGAAAACGCGTCGCAATCGTCGGTGCTGGGCCCGCGGGTTTGTCCGCCGCCGATCGCCTCGTACGCGCGGGCATCAGCGCCGTCGTGTTCGATCGCTACGAAGAAATCGGCGGGTTGCTCACGTTCGGCATTCCGCCGTTCAAGCTCGACAAGGATGTCGTGCGAATGCGCCGGCGCGTGCTCGAGGAAATGGGCGTCGAGTTTCGTCTTGGCATCGAGATCGGTCGCGACATTGCATTCGATGCGTTGCTCGCTGAATACGACGCGGTGTTCATCGGCACCGGCGCCTATCGCGAAGTGCCGGCCGAAATGCCGGGCGATCGTTTGCCCGGCGTCGAACCGGCGCTGCCGTTCCTGATCGCGAACGCGCGGCGCGTGCTTGGCGGTGCGCGCGAATCGCGGCTGCCGGAGCTTGCCGACAAGAACGTCGTCGTGCTCGGCGGCGGCGATACCGCGATGGATTGCAACCGCACCGCGATCCGGCTCGGAGCCGCGTCGGTGACCTGCGTCTATCGCCGCGACGAAGCCAGCATGCCGGGATCGCGGCGCGAAGTGCAGAACAGCCGCGATGAAGGCGTGCGGTTTCTGTTCAACCGACAGCCGGTGGAGATCGTCGGCGATGAACGCGTGACCGGCTTGCGTGTCACCGCGACGCGCCTGATCACCGACGCAGGCGGCCGCACGCGACCCGAAGCGATCGCCGGAAGCGAACAGGTGCTCGATGCCGACGTGATAATCGTTGCCTTCGGTTTTCGACCGAGTCCGCCGGACTGGTGCGTCGCCGCCGGGATCGAGCGCGACGCGAGTGGGCGTATTCGTGTCGGTGGCGAAGTGCGGCTGCCGTTCCAGACGACGAATCCACGTGTGTTTGCCGGTGGGGACAACGTACGCGGAGCGGATCTTGTCGTGCGCGCCGTGCATGATGGGCGCGAGGCGGCGAAGGGGATTGTGGAGATGTTGTCCGCTGATGACGCAAGACCATCGCCGCAGCGGCCGCAGCTTGAGATGGTGGGCCGATAGCTTTGCCGGCCTGCGCGAGTACGTGTAGGCGAGACAAGGGCCGGCTTGGCCGGCCTTGTCTCCGCAGCCATGTTACGTCAACTGTTTGTAACGGCGCTTCGCGCTGTTTTGT
>DASYJJ010000032.1:0-9066 GCA_035996605.1 Rhodanobacteraceae bacterium | reverse complement strand
CTCTAAGTTGCGACATTGTCTTCGTCAGCAGGCGATCAGCGCCGAAGTCTAACGCGCCCGACGCGGCAGATGCATCCAATGCAACCCGCCGATCCCGGCGGCTGTCGAGAGCCTTCGGCAAGCGTGAGGTGCGCCGCCGCGATACCGACACGCACGACGCGCTCGAAACGCTTCGTGAACTTTCAGGCTTGCGTCCAGGGAACAGCCGATAGGCCCAGACTGGAGCCTCGCGCGATAACCTGGATGGATTTGTGAGCGGACATGATTCTTCTCGGCGATTTCGCAATGTTCCAGGAATCGATTCCGTCTCATTCGTCTTGGCCCACGACTGCGCGGACTTCCGCGACAAGGCGTTCGCGGACTCGTTCGCGACTGTAGCGTTTCACCGCGTAGTCGCGCGCGCGCCGCGACTGTTCTTGGCGTTCGTACGGCGTCAACGCGGCCAGCGCGTGGATGGCGGCATCGAATTCGTCGCGGCTGCGATATGCGTAGCCGGTGCCGCTCTGGGCGACATGCTCCGCCAGAACCTCGCAGGCGCCGTTGACGACGATGGGCGTGCCTTGCGACATAGCTTCGAGAACCACGATGCTGAAGCTCTCGTAGCGGGAAGGTTGCACCAGCGCGCGCGCGCCTGCCATCAACGCGAATTTCTTCTCTTCGCTCACGAATCCGAGAAACTCCACGTCGGGCATCTCGTGCAGGCCGAGCGCATCTTTGCCCGTAAGCACGAGCTTGAGCGGTGTCTCGGGATGTGCCGCCCGATGCAGCGCGAACCACTCCAGCAGCTCGCGGCAATTCTTGTGGACATCGATGCGCCCGCAATAAAGAAGATAGGGCGTCTCGGTAAGCTCCGCCTGTGCCGTGACCGCGTCGATCGCCATCCCGATGACGTTGCCTCGATCGACATCCCAGAGCCTGCGTGCCAGATCCCGTTCCGCCTGCGTCAGCCAGAGGAAGCGACCGATGCGCTCGCGATAGCGCGCGTACACGGGAAGGTAAGCCATCGGTTCATCGTGCAGCGTCGGTGCGAGCAGAAGCTTGTGCGGGCGAATGCGCGTCGCCGCGAAGTAGCTCGTCGGATAGAGGTACGTGCATAGCAGAACCGCATCGTATTCCTCCGCGTGAGTCTCGAGATGTTCCATCAATCCTGGGCACCATGGCCCTTGGAATTTGATGAGCTCTTCCTGCAACGCTGTCGTCCATACGGCTTTCCAACGCTCGGGGTTGCCGGCCTCGCGATCCGCTCTCTCGCGCCGGTCGAGCGCGAAGAAATAGTCGCCGCGCGGGAATGCCGGCGCGAAACGATGTACGGAAACGCCCTCGATCCGCGCGACGCCTTCCGGAAGCTCGCTGTTCCATGTCACGTAATCGAGCGCCGTCGAGGTCAGGAGGTGGACGTCAAACTCCTCCGCGAGGAGGCCGGCATATTGCCATGCGAGCGCTTCGGACCCGCCGGCGATCGCCGGTGCCCACCGCTGCACGACGATGGCGACGCGCGGTTTCATGCCAAGTGCTCCACGAGCTCGGCGAATCGCGCACGCTGCAATTTGGGCGCGTACCGCTCGCGATAATGCCGGCCGCCGAGATCCTCGAGGTGCCGCCTTAGCTTCTCGTCGCGAAAAACCCTGTCCGCGGCCGCAGCGAAAACCAGTGGATCGGCGCCGTCCCAGATCAAACCTGCTCCGTTCAATGTCTCCGGTATCGCAGAGCACGCGCGTGCGACGATCGGCAGGTTCATCGCCATCGCTTCCACGAGCGGCACGCAAAAGCCCTCATGCCGGCTGAGCAGCATGAACACGTGGCTCGAAAGAAACGCGGTTTTCAACTGCGACTCGGTCGCGCTGGGAATCCAGCGAATGCGCTCGCCAACTTCGTGGTGTGCGGCCCGGTCACGGATCGCCTGCTCGTAGGAACGGAGGTTCACATCGGACTTGCCGACGATAACCAGGCGCGCCGAGTCGCCGAAATGATCGAGATATGCAGCGAACGCGTCGATGAGATCGAGGTGCGCCTTGTTCGGCGCGATGCGGCCGACCATCAAGAAGTTGCGCGTGCCGTCGCCGAGTTCGTCGTGCAGTCGCAAGTCCGCTTCGCAATCGAGCAACTGCTCGACACGGTGAAACGGTGCGAGCACTTCGACGCGATCGGCCGGCGCTCCTGCGGCGACGAGCTCGGCGCGGTTATATTCCGAGTCGGCGAGATAGAGCTCGCAGCCGAGCTTCGCAACGGTCGGGATCTCTTTGCGGCCGCGTGCGCAGACCTCGACATACAGCGGCGAGAAGCCGGCAAAGAATTCCGGAGGCGTGATGTTGTGATAGCGCACGATACGGCGTCCACGCGCACGGCGCAGGACGTCGATCGCCAGCGGCCAGCCCACCGAATAGTGATAGATGATCGCATCGTCGCGCCCGCCCGCGAATGAGAGCAGGTCCGACACGGGGTAGGTCCGGATCTCCGTTCCATCCTTGCCCTCGCAGAAGATTCGCGTCTCGATGCCGGTTGCGCGTAAGCAATCGAGCATACCGAGCACGTCGGTCCCGATCGCGTCGTAGCTTGCGAGCACGGGCAACAACAGCGCCGCTCTGCGTATCGACGGTTGCGCCGAGCTCATGCCGGCACCGTGTCCAGCCGGGCCATCGCCTCGCGCAATCCATCGATCAAGACCGGCGGTGCGAACGCCGAGCGGTAGCGCGCCATTCCGAGGTCGGACAGCAACGCGCGCAGATCCGGATCGCCTCGCAAGCGCGCGATCGACGACGCGACGATGTACGGATCGGCTTCGTCCCAGACGAGACCCGCTCCCTGCAGCGTCCACGGGATCGCACTCGATCCAAGAGCAATGATCGGGGTGCCGAGCGCCATCGCCTCGATCAGCGGAACGCAGAAGCCTTCGTGCGCGCTCAGCATCACCAGCGCATCAGCGGCCGCATACGCGGCACGCAGCTCAGCGCCGCTCGCGTCTTCGAGTGCGATCACATGTTGCTCGACACCACGTACGCGCATGTGTTCGCGCATCGCGATGCCGTACGTTGCGAGATTGGGATCGAGTTTGCCGACGCGCAACAGCCGCGCGCGTGGGTCGAGGGTCTCCCGGCATGCGGCAAGCGCATCGATCAACGCAAAATCGTTCTTGCTCGGCGCGATGCGGCCGACCATCAGCAGCATCGGAACACCGTCCGCATCGGGCAGTCGGCGCGCATCCGGATCGGCGGCGAGCAGCTGTTCGACATGATGGAATGGCGGCAGCACCGCGCAGCGAGCGGGATCGGCGCCGCGCTCGATGAAATCCCGGTTATTGAACGGCGAGTCGCCGAGGTAAAGCTCGCATTGCATCGCTGCGTACGCGTCAAGCTGCGCGCGGCCGTCGGCGCAGGCCGCAACATAACCGGCGGACCAGCCTTCGAAAAACTCCGGCGGAGTGATGTTGTGATAACGCAGCACTCGGCGCGCTTTCATGCGACGGAACAGCTGCAATGGAAATTCCCATCCGGTGCAGTAGTGATAAATCACCACATCGTCCGGCGATTCGATCCAATGCTCGATCGTCTCGGGTGGCTGCACCGGTTCGTCGATATCCTTGGTGTGCAGCGCAAACAACGTGACGTCGTGGCCGAACGCGCGCAGCGCGGCCGTCATGCTCAAGGTGTCGTTGCTCACCGCATCGTACGGCGCGAGCCCCGGAAGCAGCATCGCGATTCTCACGGCTGGACGCAGATCAGAGGCCGAGCGCTCATCGACGCTGCGCCAGCACGGCGTCGGTGAGCGACGCCGACGCGTCGAGCGAAAAACCCGACGCGGCGACTGCGCGACTCGTCCGGGCAACGTCGCCCCGCGATGCAGACAGGACACCCGTCGCCTGCGACCGGGTGCAGTCGATCAGCACCCAGCCGCCCGGCTTCAGGGCGCGCCGCAACTGTGCGAACGCGTCTGCGAGCGCATCGTCGTTTCCTGGCAATCCGCCGGAACAGGTGATGACGTCGAGGTCTTCGTCGGCGCAGCGGGCAAGCCACGCGAACGGCTCGTCGATCACCACGGTCAATCCGCGTTCGCGCGCGCGCGCGACCAGAAACGGGTTCGGCTCGACGCCAGCCGCGTCGTAGCCGTGCGTGCCGAGACGGGCTATCCAGTCGCCATCGCCGCTGCCAAGATCGAGCACGCGAGCTGGCGCGTTCGCTCGCGCCTGCAACGCAGCCAACCAGCGCGCACCACGTGCCTCGCGATCGGCGATGGCGTCCGGCGCACCGTACATCGCAGCGATCAATGACTGCACGCGTTCCGCATCCGCTTTCGCCGCTTCGTCGATCTCCGTGAAGCTGCGTTGCAACGACACCGACCAGTGATTGACCGCGAGTATGTGATGACGCAGGTCAGGCACGTCGCTGATGCTGTCACTCAAAGCCTGTGCGCGCAGCTCCAACGTGGTCGCGCGCTGTTCGAGCGATTCCGCTCGCACGGCGAAGTGTGCGCGCGTCTCGTCGAGCTCGCGTTTCATCTCATCGAAGCGTGCGGCCAGTGCTTGCAGCTCTTCCGCGCGTCGCGCCAAATGTGCGTCGACGTCGTGGAACCGCGCAGCGTTCTGCGTGTCCGCGCCGCGCTGATGACGCAGCAGCAGCGGCACGGCCGCGAGAGCAAGCAACCACTCCAGGACATATCCGATCACCGGAATGCGCACCATCTTGGCCAGCGCGTACCGCGGCAACAATCCGCGTACGCGTACGCCGACGCGGCGGCCTTCGCTCGAAAAGCGCAGATTGCCCAGCACTTCGGCCTTGCCCGCGCCAACGGCGAGCAGGCGCAATTGACGGTCCTTTCCCGGCTCGTCGGCGGGACGCTTGAGCAACGCGCGGAATGCATTGTCGACAAAAGCCACGTATTGCAGCCCGGTCAGCTCTCCGATCGCGTAATCGAGTCGTCCCCGATCGATGCCGTCGCTGCGTGCCGCTTCTGCCGTGCTCGACTCGGGCAGCGCCTTGCGCGGCAACGGCGCTCGCAAGCGGGCGGCGTCGGCTTCGGCGCGTATCTCGGACTTGACGCGCTCGAGGTATTCGTCGGTTGGATCGGAGCTCACCGTCGTAACAGTCCCTGGTCATTCCGCCCGCGAATCGGCGTTGGCAAAATCGGGCCGTTCGCGCGTGGGCGTCAACCTATCATTATGGCTGCAACGGCAGCCGCGCGTCTAAACCGGCCGCGGCGCGCACCGCATGCCAGAGGCTCGTCTCGACTCTGCGGACCGAGATCACTTCGCCGCATTTCGAAACGCATCGCCCACCCGGCCAATCGGCAAAGTGCCGCGCGCGCGGGCGAGCCGTATATCGATACGCTGATAGTCGGGTCGGTGTCTGCCGTCGAATTTCGCTGCGGAACGGTTCCAGCGTGCGCGCCCCGAAGAGCGCGCGGTTTCGAACGAGGAAGACGGCGCCGCCGCGGTGCCTGCCGATGTCCTTATCGCGGACACTGCGCCGAGCAGAGTCGTCTCGAGGAACTCGGCTCCGTTCTCACCGTCGTCGGCATAGAAACCGATGAATGCGTGGCGAGGAACGAGCACGATGAAGCTGCGTATGCCGAGGCGCTCCAGCACGGAAGCGATCAGCACGCTGCTGTCGATGCAGTTCGCCTGGCGCTCGTTCCAGCTGTCGCCCAGGAGCCGCACGCGCTGGCTGAAGATCGAAGGGCCGCGCGCGATCGCCGGATCGTCGCCCGCGTAGCGCATGCCGTGCAATTCGAGCGCATTCCACACCGCGCGCACGCGATCAATGCGAGCGTCGAAGGAATCGACGGGAGATGCAATATCCGGCACGAATGTCTGCGCCAGCGCGAGTACTTCGTCTACGACAGGATCCGAGGGATCCACATACGCGGCGAACACGGCGCCGAGGTCGACTCGATCGCGGCCTTCGCGCACGTAGTAGAGCGCTTCATCCAACGGATGCAGGCGTACGATGATGTCACGCTGCTCGGAGGGCAGGCCGTCGCTTTCGATGCGCACGTGCAGATGTTGCGTGCGAGGCCCGGCGAGCGTTTCGATCTGCGCGCGATCCCAGGCGAGCCTCGGCCGCAGCTCGATCGGAGCGCCGGTGCCGTCTATCGTTGCGTCGATCGTTGCCGGTGCGGCCAGCCCGTCGGTTTCGACACGCACGCGGACGGCGCGCCTCGCGTCACTCCTTACGCGAATCGCGACAAGGCCGTCGCCTTCCCCCACGGTATCGCCGGCCGGGCGTGGCGCCTGGGAAAGGTCGAGCACCGGAAAGAGCTCGCCGTTGGGTGTGATATCGACCTGCCATCGCAGCGGCGTGGCGTGGATCGCCCGCGCGAGGAACAACGACGCGGCGATTAGGGCAAAAGACCCGTAACGCCACCCCGCTCGGCGAAAACAGGTTGCCAGCGTATGCATCGCCCGACTATCGTTGCCGCCACCCCGACTTGTCCAGACGCGCTGCACCCAGCAGCACCGCTGCATCGGTCGCATCCTGCTCCGGCGTTGCCGGAACCGACTCGGAGACACCCATGCGCCAGTCCGTCCTCACCATCGTGATCGCGTTGACCCTGGCCGCATGCGGCCCCGCGGAGCCGCCCGCCCAGCCGGAAAAGCCGGCGGCCGCCGCTTCGCCCGCACCGACGGCAACTGCTCCCGCGCCGGCCAAGGAAGTTCCCGAAGGCGAGTGCGGCGACCAGAGCAAGGTTCCCGCCGACCAGCGGATCGTCAACACGGCCCGATGGAAGACGGCGAGCGAGCAGGACAACTTCGGCTTCGACATTTTCCGCGGCGAGAGCGAAAAAGGCGACTTCAAGAAGCTCACCGAGAAGCCCGTCCTCGGTGCCGGCACTTCGGATGAAACCCACAGTTACGAGTTCCGCGACGACACCATCGATCCCTGCAAGGAATACTGGTACTACGTCGAACAGATCTCGAACAAGGGCGTGCATGAGAAGATCTCGCCGGTTTTCCGCGCACCAGCGAAGCGCCGGGCAGCGAAGAGCGCCGGCGCGAACTAATCCATCGCGATGAGCGCCCACTCGCGCCGTCGCCGGCTCGCGTGGGCGACAGCGTTCGTTGTCCTGTTCGCGCTGGTCCAGGCATCGTTGTGGGCCGCGTATTACGCGTACGGCGCGAAGCCTCTGATCGGAGACGAGCAGAGCTATCAGGATTTCGCGCTCGCGATCCTTGCCGGCGGCCCGTGGATGCCGAGCACGATCTGGCCACCCCTGCAGCCGCTGCTGCTGGCGGCGATCTACGCGATTGCCGGCGTGAACATCGCCGTTGTTCAGATCACGCAGACCGTGCTGCTGATCGCGTGCGCCGCGCTGCTGCGTATCTTATGGCGTCGCGTCGGCGGCAGCGTTGCCGCCGCAAACACGGCCGCGGCGCTGTTCCTCTTGAATCCGGCAACCGCTGCGTATGCCCAGTGGCTGTGGCCCGAGGTCACGCATCTCGCGCTCGTTCTCGCGGCGTTTTGTTTGCTTACCGGCACGGTCATGCGCGCTCGCGCGGCGCTGGGTGGAATTTGCGTCGGCCTTGCGCTCCTCGCCAAGAGCCTGCTCGCCGCCTTCTGGCCGCTGTTCCTGCTTGCGTTCGTGCGCGAACGTCCTCTGCGCCTGCTCGCGCAGCCGGCCGCGCTGTTCCTGCTGGGCCTCGCGCTCGTCACCGCGCCAGCCTTGTGGCATGGCTATCGCGCGTACGGCACACCGATGATCGCCGACAGCTCGGTCTACAACGTCTGGATTGGTCTGACTGACCGCTCGCGCAGCGACTATGTCTCCGATATGGGCGGCGAGACACTGCCGGCGTTTCTCGCCAGCGCAGATACGCCGCAGCAGCGCAACGCGATCTATCGGGACAAAGTGCATGGGCTGATCGAGGAGCGCGGCGTCGCGCGCATCATCGTCGATCAGCTCGGTCGGCAATATTTCCGTCTGTTCAGCGCGAAGACGCCGCTCGTCTCCCAATTGCCGGGGCCCGCCTGCGCAGGACATCTCTCGATCTACAAGACGCCGGAATGGCTGACGCGGTTCCTGACGCTAAGCAACGACGCCTTTCATATTTTGATCCTTGCCGCGGCCGCCTTGGGCGTCGCCTGCTGGCGTCGTTACGCGGACCGCAGGCTGTGGCTGATCGCGGCGTATGTCGCCTACCAGCTCGCTGTGTTGTTGCTGGTCCACGTCAAGGCGCGCTTCCTGCTGCCGATCATGCCGTTTCTTTGCGGTTTCGCCGGCACGTTCCTGGTGTCTTTGGGCTTGCGCGCACGGCAGCGTTTCGCGCCGGCGGCAACCGGCTTCGTCGACGAGCCGCTGTCGTTCACCCCGCTGCGCATGGCGATCGCCGCCGCACTGGCGACGTTATTGCTCTTCCTCGCGTTCGCCGGTCCCGCACTCGACGGCCTCTGCAGAGGCTGATTCGGGCCGATTCCGGTATCCTCGCGCCGCCTCGCATATTGCGGCAACGCTGGCATCTGACCCTTCGCATGCGTCAACACTTGATCGAGCTCGTCCTGTTCAGCACCTACGCGGAACTTCGCGCCGAAGCCGCTCGCAGCTATCTCGGCCTGGTCTGGTGGGTGCTCGAGCCCGCGATGATGATGGGCGCGTTTTATCTCGTGTTCGACCTCATCTTGAAAAGCGGCGGCCCGGACTACCTGCCGTTCCTCTTGATCGGCCTCACGCTCTGGCAATGGATGAAGTCGTGCATCACGCACGGCGGTTACGCGATCTGGAGCAATCTCGGGATGGTGCGTCAGGTGCGCCTGCCGCCGCTGGTATTTCCGCTGATCGCGATGTTGTCCGATACGGTCAAGTTCCTGTTCGTATTCGGGCTGCTTCTTGTCATCTTGTGGTGTGCCGGCTACCCGCCGAACCATGCCTATTTCGCGCTGCCGTTGCTGTTCGCGGTGGTGTTTCTCTTCGCAGCCGGCGCGGGTTTCGTCGTCGCCGCGCTGGTGCCACTGGTGCCGGACATGCGCTTCGTGATCGAGCAAGTGCTGACTGTCGTCATGTTCCTGTCCGGCGTCGTGTTCGCACTCGACAAGGTGCCGCCGCCGCTGCAGCAGATCATGGCGTTGAATCCGATCGCGG
>DASYJJ010000031.1:0-5487 GCA_035996605.1 Rhodanobacteraceae bacterium | reverse complement strand
TGATCTATTTCCTGTTGATGATCGGCGTCTGGCTATACGCGAACGCCGTCGTCATCGACTACAAGAAAGCGGCCTGAGGAGAGACCACGATGTCATTCAATCGCAAGGCACTCTCCGGCACCGCGCTCGTCGTTCTCGCGGTACTGTTCGTCGCCGTGATGTTGCTGGTCAATGTCGTGTTCCGCGGCGCGCGTATCGATCTTACGCAGAGCCATCTCTACACACTGTCCGACGGCACCAAGAAGATCATCAATTCTATCGACGAGCCGATCAATCTCTATCTCTATTTCTCCGACAAAGGCACGCAGGACCTGCCGCAGTTGCGCACGTACTACACGCGCGTGCGCGAGATGCTCGAAGAAATGGCCTCGCGTTCCGGCGGCAAGATCAAGCTGGAGCTGATCGATCCATTGCCGTTCTCCGAAGACGAGGACCGCGCGGCGAGCCTGGGCCTGCAGGCGGTACCGGTCGGCGTCGCGGGCGAGAAGATCTTCTTTGGACTCGCCGGCACCAACTCGACGAGCGGCCAGTCGGTGATCCAGTTCTTTCAGCCCGACAAGGAATCCTTCCTCGAATACGACGTCGCAAAGCTGATCCACGAGCTCAGCGTCGCGAAGAAACCGGTGGTTGGCCTTCTTTCGGGGCTGCCGATCGCAGCCACCTTCGATCCGCAGACACGCCAGATGCGCGAAGGTTGGGCGATCGATCAGCAATGGTCGCAACTGTTCGAGATCAAGCCGTTGACCGCGGCGAATCTCAAGTCGATCGACAAGGATGTCAGCGTGCTCGTCGTCGTGCATCCGAAGCAGCTGTCCGACGACGCGCAATACGCAATCGATCAGTTCGTGCTGCGTGGCGGCCATCTGCTCGTGTTCGTCGACCCGCTCGCCGAGCTCGATGATTCCGGCGCCGATCCGAACAATCCGATGGCTGCGATGATGGCCGACAAGTCGTCGGACCTGCCCAGGTTGTTCAAGGCCTGGGGCGTCGAATACGACCCGAAGAAAGTCGTGCTCGACCGCCAGCGCGCGCTGCCGATCAGCATGGGCGAGGGCCAGGCGCCGGTACGCCATCCGGCGATCCTTGGCTTCACCGCCGAGGATCTCAATCGCGACGAAGTGACGACGGCGAATCTCGATTCGATCAACGTTTCGACGACCGGCTATTTCGAGCTCTCCAAAGACGTCAAGGACGAAAAGCTGACGCCGCTGATCCAGACCACCGGCGATGCGACCACGGTGCCGTCCGAGCGCTTGCGCATGTTGCAGGATCCGAACGCGCTCTACGCCGAATACAAACCCGGCGGCGAGCATCTGATCGTCGCTGCGCGTCTTTCCGGGAAATTAAAGACGGCGTTTCCGGAGCGCAGCGACGAGGGTTCGCTCAAGGAATCGAAGGACGAAGACCAGATCATCCTCGTCGCCGATACCGATATTCTTTCTGACCGCATGTGGGTGCAGGTTCGTCCGTTCTTCGGCCAGAAGCTCATGAACGCGTTCGCGAACAACGGCGATTTCGCGGTCAATTCGCTGGACAACATGGCGGGATCGAGCGAGTTGATCTCGGTCCGCGGCCGCGCGACTTCGCAGCGTCCGTTCACGACGGTCGAGGCGCTCAAGCGCAGCGCCGACGAGCGTTTCCGCGCCAAGGAAGAAGAACTGCAGAAAGAGCTTTCGGATACCGAGCGCAAGCTGACGGAGCTGCAGAGCGCGAAGACCAAGGACCAGGCGCAGATTCTTTCGCCGGAACAGAAATCGGAGCTCGAGAATTTCCTGAAGCGCAAGGTCGAGATCAGGAAGGAGCTGCGTCAGGTGCGCCGCCAGCTCGACGCCGAGATCGAATCGCTTGGCACGAAATTGAAACTCGTGAACATCGTGCTGATGCCGCTGCTCGTGACGTTCGCCGCGCTTGCGTTCGCATGGTGGCGCAACCAGCGTCGCCGCGCCGCGCAAGGGGGTGTTGCATGAACCGCAACACTCTGATCGGGCTTGCCGTAGCGGCGCTGATCGCGATCGTCATCGCGGTCGTCCTCAACCGCACGAGCCAGCCGCGGAGCGAAAGCGGAGGCGAAGAGGCCAACTACCTGGTGCCCGCGCTCCGCGATCACGTGAACGATGTCGACAAGGTTCTCGTGAGCGGCGCCGAGAACAAACCGGTCGCGACGCTGACGCGAAAAGCAGACGGCTGGTCGATCGCGGAAAAAGGCGGCTACGCTGCGGACACCGGCAAGCTGCGCGAATTCCTGCTCAAGCTCGCCGACACGAAACTCATCGAACAGAAAACCGCGAACAAGGACAAATACGCGACGCTCGGTGTCGAGGACGTCGATGGCAAGGATGCCAAGAGCATGCAGATCGACCTCGGTGGACTCGGTGCGCCGGTCAAACTCATCGTCGGCAACTCCAACGCGCACGGCGGCACGTTCGTGCGTCGCGCAGGCGAAGCGCAGAGCTGGCTCGCGTCCGGAAGCATCACGGTGGACAAAAAAGCGGAGAACTGGCTGCGCAAGGACCTCGTCGATATTCCGGTTGCGCGAATTGCCGCAGTCGAGATCACACACGCCGACGGCAAAGCGATCCGAGTCTCCAAGCAGGTCGAGGGCGATCAGAACTTCAAAGTCGCCGATGTGCCGAAAGGTCGCGAGGCGGGCTCCGAATTCACGGTGAACGGTCTGGCCTCGACTCTTGGCGGTTTGCGTTTCGACGATGTGATCCCTTCGAAGGACGCGCCGCCTTCCGACAAGCCATTGAAAGCGCACTTTGCGACATTCGACGGACTCATCGTCGACGCCGTCGCGTGGGAGAAGGACGGCAAGGACTATGCGCAGTTCACCGCGTCGGTTGATGCAGATCGCGCCGGCCAGCACATCGCGGCGCAGCAGGCGAAGGCGAAGGCGGACTACGACGCACAGGGCGGAGCCTCGCAGAAGACCGCAGCGGCTTCGGTCGACACGAGTGCGAAGGCCGCCGATGCAAACGCGTCGACGCCGGCCGAATTGCCGAAGCCAGCAGCGGTCAGCGATCCGGCCAACGATCGCGAACAGAAGCTTGCAGCGATCAACAAGGAAGCCAACGACCTGAATGCCGGTTTGAAGGACTGGACATACGTCTTGCCGGCCTACAAGTTCGCGAACCTCAACAAGTCGCCGGATGATCTGTTGAAGCCGCTGGACGAGAAGAAGGACGAAAAGAAGCCAGCTGCAACGAAGAAACCGGCCGTGTCCCCGGTGAAGAAGGCGGGCTGATCCGATGTCGGGATCGTGCGGCCTGTTGGCGTTTTGGAAATATTCCGTGGCGCGAAAGTTGCGGTCGATCCAATCGGACTACACGCCATGAAGCTTTCGCGCGCGTCGCTCGTCGCCGCCGCGCTTGCCGGTGGCGCAGCGGTCGTGCTCGGCGCTTTCGGCGCACATGCGCTGCGCAATTCGCTCGACGCATCGGCGCTCGCGACCTGGCACACCGCGGTCGACTATGAGTTCTGGCACGCGCTGGCGTTGCTCGGCGTCTCCGCCCTCGCGCGCGATCGCACGACACGCTCGTTACGCGTGGCTGCGATCGCATTCGTTCTCGGTATCCTGCTTTTTTGCGGGAGCCTCCATGCACTCGCGCTCGGCGGTCCGCGTGCAATCGGTGTGATTACTCCGCTCGGTGGAATCGCCTTTATCGTCGGCTGGATCGCGCTCGCGATTCACGGCTGGCTTCACGAAGAACGCTGAAAACAGCGCGAGTCTCGCTTTCGCAGCGTCGCACGACTTCGGGGCGATGGGCGCGAGGCGCGAATTCGCACGCCTGGATTTCGTCGCGCTCCGCGGAGGGTTTGTGCGATTCCTGGCGGCGATCCGCAACGCCGGCTGGAAGGAAGCTGATCCTGATTGTCGCCCGGTTTCGGAGCTAGGCCTCGCGTCGGATTGACGGTGTCGCAACCATCGGGTAGTTTACGTAAGTAAGAACCATTCTCACTTAGGTTTGCGTTCTTTCTTCGACTAACACAGGACGCGCGCCCGTGGGCGCGGGAGCGAGGACCTGTTGCGCCCATTCACGCGTCGAGCCGCGTCGTGCATTGCCGGAGCCGCGCTTGCCGGATTCGCTGCTCAGGCTTTGGCCGATGAGCCGACGCCCGCGTCGCTCGGCCGCAAGATCTTTTTCGACGCGTCGCTATCAGCGTCCGGACAGATGTCCTGCGCGAGCTGCCACGAGCCGGCACATGCTCACGCGCAATCGGACACGTCGGCCGTGCAATTCGGCGGATCCGATCTCGATGTGCCCGGCACCCGAAGCGTGCCGTCATTGCGCTATCTCAACCATTTCGCGTTTTCATTCGATGGCGAAGGCACGCCGAACGGTGGCTTCGACCGCGATGGCCGCGCACAAAGCCTGCTCGAGCAAGCCGAGCGGCCGCTGCTGTCGGCGAACGAGATGGCGAACGGTGACGCGGCCACGTTCGTCGCCAAGCTCGCGCTCGCCGCACATGCCGACGAATTCAGGAACGTCTTTGGCGACGATGTGTTCGCCGACATCGACGGCGCTTTCTTTCGCGCGCGGTTCGCGATCGAAGCATACGAGCAGAGCGAGTCGGCGCTGCATCCGTTCGATTCGAAATACGACAGTTTCCTCGCCGGCAAGGTGATGCTGTCGGACGCGGAACTGCGCGGACTCGCGCTGTTCAATCGTCCGGACAAGGGCAATTGCCAGGCCTGCCATCCCAGCGCCCGCGGCGCGGACGGCATGCCGCCCGTCTTCACCGACTACACCTACGACAATCTCGGCGTTCCGCGCAACGCGGAGATTCCGGCGAACACCGACCCAGCTTATTTCGATCTCGGACTGTGCGGCCCGTTTCGCACGGACCTCGAATCCAGGCGCGATCTCTGCGGCGCGTTCAAGGTGCCGACGCTGCGCAACGTCGCCACGCGCCAGGTCTTTTTCCACAACGGCGTTTTCAAGTTGTTGCGCGACGCGCTGCACTTCTATGTGCGGCGCGACACGAATCCGGAGGAGTTCTATCCGCTCGATGCGAGCGGGACCGTCGACAAGTTCGACGATCTGCCTCCCCAATTGCATCGCAACGTCAACACCGAAGAAGTCCCCTACGAACGGCATCCCGGCCAGGCACCGCGCCTCGACGATGCCGAGATCGACGACGTGATCGCATTTCTCGGCACATTGACGGACGGCTATGACGCTGCCACCGACACCGCCGATCCGGCGCGCTCGATCGCGCCGACGAACTGATTGAAACGTTCTGGAGACTATTGAAATGCGACAAATATCGCTGTGGACCACCGCGCTTTCGATCGCACTGATGACGGTCGCGCCCGCGCACGCCGACGATGAAACCCTGCGCAAGGAGCTGGATGCATTGCGTGTGCAGGTCGTCGCGTTGCAGCATGAAGTCGACCAGATGCGCGGCGCTCCGATGGCGGCCGGCGTGCAAGCGACGCCTGCGCCGGCGCCTGCGCCATCGTCCAATGTGCCATCGCAGCGAACC
>DASYJJ010000030.1:0-13742 GCA_035996605.1 Rhodanobacteraceae bacterium | reverse complement strand
TAGCCTCGCCGATCGTCCGCTTTGCAGGATTCCCGCATGTCCCTTTTTCGGCCCCGCGTGCTCGCGGCAGCCCTGGCTTTCACCGCGAGCGGTTCTTTCGCGCATACGAACGAGCGCGGCCTCGATCCGCAGAATTTCGACGAATCCGTCGGCGCCTGCGCGGATTTCTTCCAGCACGCGAACGGCGGCTGGCTGAAATCGAACCCGATTCCGCCCGAATACAGCCAGTGGAGCCTCGATGACGAGCTGCGCGAGCGGAATCTCGCCCTGCTGCGGCAGATGCTGGATGACGCCGCGAAGAAACCGGCCGAACCAGGCACTGACCTGCGCAAGATCGGCGATTTCTACGCAACCGCGACGGACGAGAAATCGATCGACGCTGCCGGCGATGCGCCGATCCGCCAGCGCCTCGCGCGCGTCGACGCGCTGCACACCGCGGTGGAAGTTGCCGCCCTGATCCGCGAGTGGCACGCCGAAGGCATTCCTACGCTGTTCGATTTCGGACCCGAATCGGACATGAAAAACGCGTCGATGGTCATCGCCTACGCGACGCAAGGCGGCCTCGGCATGCCCGATCGCGACTACTACCTGCGTGAAGACGCGAAGTCGAAAGCGCTGCTTGCGAAATACCGCGCACACGTGGCGCAAATGCTCGGCCTCGTCGCGCAGAAGGACGCCGACGCGCAGGCCGGCTGGGTGCTCGATCTGGAAACCCAGCTTGCAAAGGCTTCGCTCGATCGCGTCGCGCTTCGCGAGCCCGAAAATTCGTATCACATCTTCACCGTCAAGGATGCCGACGCGAAGACGCCGCATTTCCCGTGGACGACGTTCTACGGAGCGATCGGTCACGCGGAAGTCGATCGATTCTCACTGGCGCAGCCGGAATTCTTCGCGGCGGCCGACAAAGCGCTCGCAGAAGTCCCCGTCGCGCATTGGCAGGCGTACCTGCGCTGGCATCTCGTGAATTTCGCAGCGCCGTTCCTCGGCGACGCGTTCGTCAACGCGGATTTCGATTTCTACGCACGCACCTTGCGCGGAACCGAGCAGCTTAAACCGCGCTGGAAACGCGCAATCGATGCGACCAACGAGGCGCTCGGTTTCGCCGTCGGCGAGGCCTACGTCGCGCGCACGTTCCCGCCCGAAGCCAAGCAGCGCGCCGAAAAACTCGTCGCCGATCTCAAGACTGCGCTCCGCGCGCGCATCGCCGGCCTCGAATGGATGGCCGATGCGACCAAGAAATCCGCGTACGCCAAGCTCGACACACTGCGCCCGAAGATCGGCTATCCCGATAAATGGCGCGACTATTCAGCGCTGAAGATCGGCCGCGTTTCCTACTTCGACAATGTGCTCGCGGCCGTCGGCTTCGAGGCGCATCGCGAGTTCGCCAAGATCGGTAAGCCGGTCGATCGCGACGAATGGGGCATGCTGCCTCAGACCGTCAATGCGTATTACAACCCGCTGCAGAACGAGATTGTTTTTCCAGCCGCGCAGATGCAGCCGCCATATTTCGACGCGCAGGCGGACGATGCATTGAACTACGGCGGTATCGGCGCCGTGATCGGCCACGAAATGCTGCACGGATTCGATGATCAGGGCAGCCGCTTCGATGCCGAAGGAAACCTCCGCGACTGGTGGAGCGGCACCGACCGCCAGCAGTTCGATGCGAGAACCGAAAAACTGGTCCAGCAATTCAACGCCTATGTGCCGGTCGACGATCTCCACATCAATGGCAAGCTCACGCTCGGCGAAAACATCGCCGATCTCGGCGGGCTTCAGGTTGCGTGGGATGCGTTCAAACTCGCCACACGCGATCAGCCGGTCGAGAAACGCGACGGCTTCACGCCCGAACAACGCTTTTTCCTATCATTCGCGCAAAGCTGGCGCACGCAGCAAAGGCCGGAGGCGCTGCGCTTGCAGGTGCAATCGAACGAGCACGCGCCGGCAAAGTACCGTGTGGATGGTCCCGTCAGCAATTTGTCCGAATTCGCCAACGCGTTTACCTGCGCGCCGCCGCAACCCATGGCGCGCGCGCAGGACCAGCGCGTCATCATCTGGTAGTCGTTTCATTTTTTCCGCCTCAAACGCTCGAATTTCATCGTTTTTCAGGAGAGACCTTCATGATCCGCAAGTTCCTGCATCCGCTGGCCGCCGCAATTTCCGTCGCACTCACTGCCGGAAGCGCGTTCGCCGCAAGCTCGTTCGACGTCAGCGAAATCGACAAGTCCATCAACCCGTGCGCCGACTTCAACGGC
Source organism: Rhodanobacteraceae bacterium (assembly GCA_035996605.1). Classification (GTDB taxonomy): domain Bacteria; phylum Pseudomonadota; class Gammaproteobacteria; order Xanthomonadales; family Rhodanobacteraceae; genus Dokdonella_A. Next base: position 11,490 of record DASYJJ010000030.1, on the reverse strand, counting down.
TACGTGAATGCGATCTGGGTCGCCAAGAATCCCATTCCGCCTGACCGCACGCGCTGGGGCGCGTTCGATCAGTTGCGCGAGCACAGCCTCGAAACGCAACACCAGATCGCCGAGAAAGCCTCGAAGGACGCCGATCACGCCAAGGCCGGTTCCATCGAACAGAAGATCGGCTGGTTCTATCGCTCCGGCATGAGCGAGGCAGCCGTGGAGAAAGCCGGCGACGAGCCGATCAAGGCGGATCTGAAGCGCATCGACGGCTTGAAGTCGCCCGCGGACTTCGTCGCGTGGTTGACCGACAGCGCCGCGCGCGGACGCGCCGACGTGTTCGCGGTTGCCGCGCTGCCCGACTTCAAGAACGCCTCGACGCAGATCGCATACACCTTCCAGGGCGGCCTCGGTCTCCCGACCCGCGACTACTACGACAAGCCCGACTACGCAGAGCTTCGCGAGGCGTACAAGGCGCATCTTGCAAAAGCGCTCGTGCTGGCCGGCGTCGCCGATGCCGAAGCCAAGCAGCAGGCCGAACATGTCCTGGCGTTCGAGACGCGTCTTGCCAAGGCTTCGATGACGCCGGTGGAATTGCGTGTCCCGGAAAACCAGTATCACTTCGTGACGTTCGCCGAAGCCGACAAGGTCACGCCGAACATTTCGTGGCAGAAGTTCTTCACCGCGCAGCGCGCTGACGTCGGTACCGGCTTCTCGCTGTCGCAGCCGAAGTTCTTCGCCGAAGTCGATGCAATGCTGAAGGACGTTCCGGCCGACCAATGGCGCGCGTTCCTGCGCGCGCACACGATCGACGCGGCCTCGCCCTATCTTTCCAAGCCGTTCGCCGACGAGCACTTCGCGTTCTACGATCAGAAGCTCAATGGCCAGAAGGAACAGCGCGTGCGCTGGAAACGCGTGATCGACGCGGTCAACGAGAACATGGGTATGGCGCTGGGCGAGCTCTACGTCGCCGAAGCATTCCCTCCGGAGTCGAAAGCGCGCGCGAAGGAGCTCGTATCCAACCTGCAAGCCGCGCTCAAGGCGCGCATCGAGAAGCTCGACTGGATGAGCGATGAGACCAAGCAGAAAGCGCTGGAAAAATGGGGCACGTTCCTGCCAAAGATCGGCTATCCGGACAAGTGGCGCGACTGGTCGGGCCTCAAACTCGTCCCGGACAACTATTTCGCAAACGTCGACGCGGCAACGAAGTACGAGTACGACTACCAGATCGCGAAGGTCGGCAAGCCCACCGATCGCCTGGAATGGGGCATGACGCCGCAGACGGTCAACGCGTACTACAACCCCACCGACAACACGATCAACTTCCCGGCTGCGATCCTGCAACCGCCGTTCTTCGACGCAAAGGCCGACGACGGCATCAACTACGGCGGCATCGGCGCCGTGATCGGCCACGAGGCAACGCACGGCTACGACGACCAAGGCAGCCAGTTCGACTCGAAAGGCAACAATGTCAACTGGTGGACGAAGGACGACCGCGCGAAATTCGACGCGCGCACCGATCGCCTGGTCAAGCAGTTCGACGCGTACGAGCCGCTGCCCGGCAAGCACGTCAACGGCAAGCTGACGCTCGGCGAGAACATCGCCGACCTCGGCGGCCTCAATGTGGCCCACGACGCGCTGCAGGTTGCGCTCAAGAAGAATCCCGCCGAGAACGTGAAGGTCGACGGATACACCGAAGACCAGCGCTTCTTCATGAATTTCGCCCGCGTCTGGCGTGGCAACATCCTGCCGCAACGCCAGGAAGTGCTGCTCAACGCCGACCCGCACGCACCCGCGAAATTCCGCGCCATCGCAGCGCCTTCCAACATGCCTGCGTTCGCCGAGGCGTTCCAGTGCAAGAGCGGCGATGAGATGGTCCGCGGCGGCGACAAGCAGGTGAAGATCTGGTAGCGGCGCATAGCCGGTTTGGTTGTTTCGAACGGCGCCCGATTGGGCGCCGTTCTTTTTGCGCGTCCCACTGCTGCTTTGCTCCTGCACCCAATGCGCGGATAATCCGCGCCCCTTCCCCTGTTTGTGTCCATGCGATCTCTCGTCCCCGGCCAGCGCTGGATTTCCAATGCCGAACCCGAGCTCGGACTCGGCACGGTCGTGCGTATCGAGCCCCGCAGCGTGCAGGTCCTGTTTGCGACCGCGGGTGTGATGCGGCACTACGCGCTGCATTCGGCACCGCTGACGCGGGCGGAATTCCGGCCCGGTCAACGCGTCGCCGGCAACAAGCAGAGTCTCGTCATCGAGCGCGTCAGCGAGGCGAATGGCCTCTATACCTATCACTCAGCCGATCGTGCACTGACCGAATCCGAGCTTGACGATGCGCAGCCCATTTCGCGTGCCGACGAACGCCTGAAATCGGCGCGTGTCGATGCCCCGGATCGATTCGACTTCCGCATTGCCGCGCTACGCCGCCGCGCGGACGCGATGCGCTCGCCGGCGTGGGGACTCGCCAGCGCGCGCATCGATCTGATCCCGCATCAACTACGCGTCGCCGGCGTCGTTTCGCAGCGCCGTCCGCCGCGCGCGCTGCTCGCCGACGAAGTGGGTCTCGGCAAGACCATCGAAGCCGGCATGATCCTCGCCCGCCAGCTCGCGGCCGGCCGCGCGCAACGCGTGCTGGTGCTGGCGCCGCCGAGCTTGACCAGCCAATGGTTCGTCGAGCTGCTGCGCCGATTCAATCTGCCGTTCGCGCTGTTCGACGAAGAGCGCTGCGAGGCCATCGAAGTCGGCGATGCCGCGCGCAATCCGTTCGAGGACGAGCAATGCGTGATCGCCGCGATCGACTGGCTCGGCGAGAACGCCAAACGCGCGCAACAGGTGGCCGACGCGCCGTGGGATCTCGTCGTCGTCGACGAAGCGCACCATCTCGAATGGACGCCCGATTCGGCGAGCGCGAGCTACACGCTCGTCGAACGCCTCGCCGCGAGCGCGCCCGGACTCGTGCTGCTGACCGCAACGCCGCAGCAACTCGGCCGCACCGGACACTTCGCGCGGCTGCGGCTGCTCGATCCTGCGCGCTATTCGGATCTCGACACGTTCATCGCCGAAACCGAACGCTACGTCGAGCTCTCCGCACTGACTTCGACGCTTCTCGACGGCGCGCCGCTCGCCGACAGCGCGCGCGCCGAACTGGCGCGCATCTTTGCCGACGACGCGGATCTCCTCGCATTGCTCGATCGCTACGCCAGCGAAGGCGCGACGGTCGCGCCGCTGCTGATCGACGCGCTGATCGATCGCCACGGCACCGGTCGCGTGATGTTTCGCAATCGCCGCGCGCAGATCGGAGGTTTTCCGCGCCGAGTGGCCGAGATCACGACGCTCGATGGTCGCGAGCTCGACGATGATGCGCGCCAGCATCTGCTGGCGGAATTTCACGCCGACGCGCAGGCGCATCCGCCCGCGGGCGAGCATGCGTACGCCGCGGACCCGCGACTGCCGTGGCTTGTTGCGCTGATCGAGCGTCTCGCGGACCAGAAATTCCTCCTGATCTGCCGCACGCAATCCAAGGTGATCGCGCTCGAGGATGCCCTTCGCATGAAGACCGGCGTCAAGGTCGCGCGCTTCCACGAAGGCATGACGATCCTGCAGCGCGACCGCAATGCGGCGTGGTTTTCCGAAGCCGACGGCGCGCGCGTACTGCTTTGCTCGGAGATCGGCTCGGAAGGTCGCAATTTCCAGTTCGCGCATCACCTGATCTTGTGGGATCTGCCGCTCGACCCCGATCTTCTCGAGCAGCGCATCGGCCGGCTCGATCGCATCGGACAGAAGAGCGACATCACGCTGCACGCGGTCGCTCTGGGTGGCACCGCACAGCACGCGCTGCTGCGCTGGTACCACGAAGGTCTCGACGCGCTGCGCACGAGCCCGTCCGACGGCCGCGAGATCCTGCGCCGCTACGGCGCACGCGTCGTTGCCGAAGCCGAACGCCACGCGCATGCCGGCGACGATCCGGACGTCGAGATCGACGGGCTGATCGGCGAAACGCGCGCGACGCATCGCGAGCTTTCCGAGCTCGTGCAAACCGGCCGCGATCGACTTCTCGAGCTCGCATCCGAGCGCCACGCGCGCGAGCAGACGCTCGCCGACGCGTTACACGCGATCGACGCGGAGGCTCTCGAAGAATTCGTGCTGAACCTCTTCGAGCAGTTCGGCGTCGACAATGAGGAAATCGCGCCGCGCACGGTCGTGCTCGATCCGGAGTATCTCAGCACCGACGGATTCCCGGGTCTCAAGGATGGTCCGCAGCAGGCGACGTTCGACCGCGCGACTGCGCTCGCGCGCGACGACCTGCCGCTGCTGCGCCTCGATCATCCGCTGGTCAACGGCGCGCTCGATCTCCTTCTCGAAAGCGAACAGGGCAACGCCGCGCTCTTGATCGACGCCACGCTACCGCCGCGCACCGCACTGCTCGAATGCGTGTTCGTGCTCGACTGCGTCGCCGACAAGAAGCTCGATGTAAGGCGCTTTCTGCCGCCGCTGCCGCTCCGCGTCGTTGTCGACGGTCGTCTCAATCCGCGCAACGATTTCGAAGCATCGCCTGAGAGCCTCGCGCGCGCGAAGGAGCAACCGGTCGACGCCACGCGCTATCGCCCGCTGCTCGCGAAAGTCGTCGCGCCGATGCTCGCTGCCGCCGAGACCCACGCTCGCGGCGTCGCTGCGACGGAGATCGGCGCAGCGCTTGCCGCCGCCGATCGAGAACTTGGCGCGGAACGCGATCGCCTTGCGTCACTTGCGCGAGTCAATCCTTCGGTTCGCGAGGACGAAGTGGCCGCGCTCGATGCCGAGCTCGATGCGTTGCGCCACGCGATTCCAAGCGCTCTGCCGCGGCTCGATGCGCTGCGGTTCGTGTGCAGCCCGGACGTGATTTCACGCTGAAAGCTTGCCGAATAGACAAACGACTACCGAGACGAAATGCATCACGGCTTCTCGTCGAAACAATCGCTGAAGAATTCGCTCGGCTCGTGGCCTGCCGCAAAGCGGCCAACGCAATCTATGCTGCCTTAGGCTTCTTCGTCATTAACGCCAGCAACGCCGCGATCTTGTCGCGCATCTGCCGACGGTCGACGATGAGGTCGATCGCGCCGTGCTCGATCAGGAATTCCGAACGCTGAAAACCTTCCGGCAGCGTTTCGCGCACGGTCTGTTCGATCACTCGCGGGCCCGCGAATCCGATCAGCGCCTTGGGCTCACCGATGTTGACGTCGCCGAGCATGCCGAGACTTGCGGAAACGCCGCCCGTCGTCGGATGCGTCAACACCGAAACATAAGGAATACCCGCGCTTCGCATGCGTGCGAGCGCGGCGGACGTTTTCGCCATCTGCATCAGCGAGAACAGACCTTCCTGCATGCGCGCGCCGCCGGTCGCGGCGAAGCATACGAGCGGGATGCGTTCGCTAAGCGAGCGCTCCGCCGCGCGCGTGAATTTCTCGCCGACGACCGAGCCCATCGAGCCGCCCATGTACTCGAATTCGAAAGCGACGGCGACGAGCGGATTGGTTTTCAGCGTGCCGGCCATCGCGATCAGCGCGTCTTTTTCGCCCGTCTGCTTTTGCGAAGCGGCGATGCGATCGCGGTATTTCTTCGAATCGCGAAACTTGAGCGGATCGGTTGGCTCCAGCGCCGCGAACAGCTCCTCGCCACTGCTTTCGTCGAGGAATGCGGCGAGGCGCGCACGCGCGCGCATCGCGTGATGGTGCGAACATTTCGGACACACCATCAGGTTGCGCTCGAGCTCCGGGCGATACAGCACGGCGCCGCAGCCGTCGCATTTTTCCCATAAACCTTCCGGGACTTTGCCCTTCGTCGTCGCCTGCGTCCGCTCGCGCGGCGACATCAATTTCTGCAGCCAGTTCATGTCGTACGCTTCTCCTGATTCGATCGGCGGCGCAGGTTCGGCGCCATCCGGTAAAGATGCATCGTCCGGCGGCGGACTATGCGACATGAGTCGCCGCGCGCGCGTCGAGCGCGGAACGGATCGGCGCGAGAAATTCTCTCGCTCGTGCGCATGCCTCAGCCGCGTCCTTGCTTCCGGCAAGCCGATCGACCAGCGCGCTGCCGATCACGACCGCATCGGCAAACTCACCGATCGAGGCTGCTGATGTGGCGTCGCGCACGCCAAAACCAACCGCGACAGGCGTTCTCGCCGAACGCTTGATGCGCGCGACGCGCATTCGTACATCGTCCATGCTGAGCCGGTCCGCGCCGGTAATGCCGGCGAACGAGACGTAGTATAGGAAACCTTCGGCCGCGGCGCAGATCGAGGCCAGCCGCGCATCGGCGGTGGTCGGCGCGGCGAGCAAGATGCGCGCGAGCCCCGCATCGTGGATCGCGGCCGTCGCATCGATCTCTTCGATCGGACAATCGACGAGCAGCACGCCATCGACGCCCACATCGCGCGCTTCGTTCGCGAAACGCGCAGTGCCGTGAATCTCGATCGGATTCAGATAACCCATCAGCACGATTGGCGTTTGTGCGTCGCCAGCGCGGAATTCGCGCACCCATCCGAGAATCTGCGCAAGTCCGACGCCGCGCGCGAGCGCGCGCTCGTTCGCGTGCTGGATCACCGGGCCATCGGCCATCGGATCGGAAAACGGTACGCCGAGCTCGATCAGGTCGGCGCCGGCTTCGGCGAGCGCGTGCATGATCGCCACGTTTGATTCCGGGGACGGATCGCCGGCAGTGATGAAAGGGATCAGGCCGGTTCGGCCGGCCTGCCGAAGTTCAGCGAAGCGCTTGTCGATGCGCGTCATGTGCGCGCGATCCTTTCGCGAACAACGTGGCGTGGACTCACAGCTCGATGCCCTCGCGCGCCGCGATCGTATGCACGTCCTTGTCGCCGCGGCCCGACAGATTCACGAGGATCAATCGATCCTTGTCCAATTCGCGCGCGAGTTTCATCGCGTATGCAATCGCGTGGCTCGATTCGAGCGCGGCAAGAATGCCTTCGGTGCGCGCGAGCTCGTGGAATGCCGCGAGCGCTTCGTCGTCGGTCACGCCGACATAATTGGCGCGGCCGCTGTCCTTCAGGAAGGCGTGTTCGGGTCCGACGCCGGGATAGTCGAGGCCGGCTGAAATCGAATGAGTCTCGGTGATTTGACCATTGTCATCGCACAGCACATAGGTGCGGTTGCCGTGCAGCACGCCGGGCCGTCCCGCCGCGAGCGATGCCGCGTGTTTGCCCGACGCGATGCCCTCGCCTGCTGCTTCCGCACCGAAAATCGCGACCTCGCGGTCGTTCAAAAATGCGTGAAACAAACCGATCGCGTTCGAACCGCCGCCGACGCAGGCGACCAGCGCATCGGGCAATCGGCCGAATTGCTCGTGCATCTGCACGCGGGCCTCGCGCCCGATCACGCTGTTGAAGTCGCGCACCATCAGCGGATACGGATGCGGGCCGGCAACGGTGCCGATGATGTAGAACGTGTCGGCGACGTTGGTGACCCAGTCGCGCAGGGCTTCGTTGAGCGCGTCTTTCAGAGTCTTCGACCCGGACGTCACCGGCACGACTTTCGCGCCGAGCAGCTTCATGCGATAGACATTGATCTTCTGCCGCTCGATGTCGACCGCGCCCATGTACACGACGCAATCGAGCCCAAAGCGCGCGCACACGGTTGCCGTCGCAACGCCGTGCTGGCCGGCGCCGGTCTCCGCGATGATGCGGCGCTTGCCCATGTGCCGCGCGACAAGCGCCTGGCCGACGGTATTGTTGATCTTGTGCGCGCCGGTGTGGTTCAGATCTTCGCGCTTCAGGAGAATCTGTGCGCCGCCGATCTTCTTCGAAAGCCGTTCCGCGTGATAGATCGGCGATGGTCGGCCGACGTAATGCTTGAGATCGCGATCGAGCTCGGCGAGAAAAACCGCATCCTTGCGCAGCGCGAAGTACGCCGCGCGAAGTTCGGCCAGCGGGGCCATCAATGTTTCCGCGACGTAACTTCCGCCGTATGCGCCGAAGCGTCCGTTGGCGTCGGGATATGCGAAGTAGTCGTCGACTTTCATGTCCATGGTGGTCGCAAAAATGGCGTTGATTTCATCCCGCGGCGGCGGCGTCCGCGGCACGAACGGCGAAGACGAACGCCTGCATCTTCGACGCGTCCTTGATGCCGGGCGCCGATTCGATGCCGCTGGAGACATCCACGGCGTAGGGTCGCACGGTCGCGATGGCCTGCGCCACGTTGTGCGCGGTCAGGCCTCCGGCGAGCACGAATTCGCGGCCACCGGAGGGCGGAACGCGTGTCCAATCGAATGTTTCGCCGGTGCCGCCGCGTGCGCCGCGCGCGTGGCTGTCGAGCACAAAGCCTGAAGCGCCGGGATATTCACCGACGTGGCGCCCCGCATTGCTGACCGAAGCCATCGGCACGGCTTTGATATACGGGCGCGAAAAGCTCGACGCGAAGCCGTCGGCCTCGCTGCCGTGGAATTGCAGCAGATCCGGCTGCACGCCGGACACGACTTCTTCGATCCAGCCGGGCTCATCGTCCATGAAAAGTCCGACTGCGCACACGAACGGCGGCAACGCGGCGCGGATCAAGCGCGCCTGGCTGATGCCGACAAAGCGCTGGCTCGCGCGCGTGAATACGAATCCGATCGCGTCGACGCCAAGATCGGCAGCGCGGCGCGCATCGTCGACGCGTGTGATGCCGCAGAACTTGATGCGCGTTCTCACAACGTGACCTCGGCCGGCAGATTCCATGAAGCAGGATAGCGCGGGCCGAGGAACGTCAGGCCGGCTGCCGGCGCGGTCGGACCTGCGCTGGCGCGATCGCGGCCCGCGAGCACCTCCGCGAGCCATTCGGGCTTCTTTTCGCCGCGCCCGATCGGCAACAGCGAACCGACGATGTTGCGCACCATGTGGTGCAGGAACGCGTTCGCTTCGATCTCGATGATCACTTCCTCGCCCGCGCGCGCGATCGCGATCTCGCGCACGCTTCGCGAAGCCGACTTGGCCTGGCAGGCAACCGTGCGAAACGCGGTGAAATCGTGCTCGCCGATCAACGCCTGCGCGGCGGCGTGCATCACCTCGATATCGAGAGGAACGCGCTCCCACGCCGCGCGGCGCGCATCCAGCGCCACTCGCACCGGTCGATTGACGATGCGATAACGATAGCGCCTGCCACGCGCGCCGTAGCGCGCGTGGAAATTGTCGGCGACAGGCTGCGCCCACAGCAAGGCGATGCTCCGCGGGAGGCGCGAGTTTGCGCCGAGCGTCCAGCCACGGGGCGTGCGCTCCGACGCGCTGTCGAAGTGCACGACCTGACAGCGCGCATGCACGCCGGAGTCCGTGCGGCCCGCACAAGTCACTTCGACCGGGTGCGCGGCGACGAACGACAACGCGGACTCGACTGCGCCCTGCACACTGTCGCCGTGCGTGAGCCGCTGCCAGCCGAGAAAATCGGTGCCGTCGTATTCGATGCCGAGTGCGATGCGCAACGCCAGATCCGCGAGTGCTTGAAACAAGGATGGTACCGCGTGTCGCAGCGGGCTGATCCTCGACAATAGATCGCGCGGCCGCGCCAAAAAAAAAGGCCCGGACGAGCCGGGCCATGCGCTGAAGAAACCGGGATTACTTGATTTCTGTCATCAGGCGGCGCGCTTCGCCTTTCTGTACGTCGTTGCCCTCGGCGAGCACTTCCTCGAGCATCGAGCGAGCGCCTTCGGGATCGCCCATGTCGAGATAAGCCTTGGCGAGATCGAGCTTGGTGCCGACACCGTCCTCGCCAGGGAATTCGTCTTCGTCGACCTGCAGCGGAGCCGGCGCGACGGCGGCCTCCATTTCGTGGTGCGCTTCCTTGGCGAAATCGACCGGCGGCAGGTTGTCGAACGAGAAAGCGGCTTCGCTCGGCTGCGGAACGTTTGTTCCGGTCGCCGGGAGATCCGGTTCAAGATCGAAATCGAACGCGGTGTTCGCCTGCGTGGCCGGCGCTGCGGGTTCGCGACGACCGAACACGTCGTCGTGGTCGAACGAGGGCATCGTGTGCGGCGCCGTCACGGCTTCATCGTCGAACGCCGAATGCATGTCCGCGCCATCGGAGAACAGCGGATTGTGCGGCGCGAGTTCCTGACCCATCGCCTTCACTTCGAGCCATTCGGGTTGATGTGCGTCGGTGACATGCGCGTGCATCAGTTCGGCCGCGTCCTCGAACGCACCCACGTTGCGCTCCGCATACAGGAGGCTCAGGAGTTCGAGATGCAAGCCGACGTTGGCCGGATCGTGCATCAGCTGATCGCGGATTGCGTCTTCTTCGGATTCGGCGCTCGAGAGACCGAGTGCGTCGTCCTCGCGAAGCGGAGAATCGCCGAACGCACCCGCAATCGAGCCACGTCCTGTCGCTACGGCAGCGGCCTTGCGCTTGCGCATGCCGAGAAGACCGGCCAGCAGCAACAGGGCCGCAGCGCCGATCGCAGCGGGTTTGACCCACGCCGCCTCGTACCAGACCGGACCGCTGGTCGTCAGCGGCTCCATGCGTGTCGTCGCCGCTGGCTTCGCCGGCGAGGTGCTGCTGGCCGCGGGTTTCGTCGCGGGCGGCGTGCTCGTCGAAGGTGTCGTTGAGGGCGTCGAGCCCGGAGTGGCCGTTGAAGCGGGCGTCGTGGTGGATGCCGGCGGCGTCACCGATGTCGAAGACGAAGGCGTGGCGGTCGACTCGCTCGTGTTGCCGGTGGAAGGCATCGTGCTGGTCGTCGGCGGAGTCGTCGCGCCCGTGCCTGGAGTCGCCGTCGTTGCCGTCGGTGACGAAGAAGGAGTCGTGGTCGAGGCCGTGCCCGAAGGCGCGGTGCCGGCTGGAGTCGAGCTGCCCGCTGTGGTGCCTGGAGTCTTCGTGTCGGGCGTCGCCGATGCGTTGCCCCAGATGTCTTCCTTGGAGACCTTGTCGGCCTTCGTCGTGCCTTCCGTCTTGGCCGCGCCCGAAGTCGCTGTCGTTGCCGGTGCGGTCGGGCTCGTGGTCGATGCACTGCTCGGGGCAGCAGGCGTTGTCGCCACTGGCGTCGGCGTTGTCGATGCGGTCGACGAGGCGGGCTTGGTTCCCGACTTCGATTCCTGCTCGCGCAATTCCTTCAGCTTGTTCTGAAGATCGGCGATTTCCGAATCCTTGAGCGTGAGCTGCCGGTCCGACTTGCCCTTGATGTCCTCGAGCTCCTTGACGCGCGACTTGAGCTCGGTGGTTTCCTGATCGCGGCTGGTCAAAGCTTCCTTGGTGCGTGCGAGTTCGGACTTGAGCTCGCTCGTCGCGGCTCCGCTGCCGGCGCCGGCGCCGGGACGATCGGCCATCGCCAAGGTGTCCTTGCCGGCTTTCGGCGGAACCAGTTCGAGGCGTTCGTTGCCCGTCTTCGGCGCGGTGGATGCGGTCGATGTCGTCGTCTTTGGAGCGGGCGTCTTGGCGACGGGCGCCGGTACTTTCGGCTCCGGCTTGGTGCCTGTGTCGGCGACCAGCGTCGGCTTGGCGGCTGCGCCGCCGCGCCAGTCTTCGATCTGCGAATGCACTTGTGCTGCCGCTTCGCTCG